>CAZEUM010000159.1:0-3492 GCA_964514765.1 uncultured Sulfurovum sp. | reverse complement strand
TTCTATAAGTATTTCTTTAGTATTTTCATCGTTTTCAAATAAATCAGACAATCTTTTTCCTTTTAAATCTAAGTTAGAATATTTTATCTTTTTTTTTAGTAAAATGACTTAAAAGTAGCTCAAAATGGCTTACAGGGTACTTTATTAAGATATTTACTTAATTTATATTTTTTGGTTAACATAATAAAAATATAGAAAAGGCTTATTTAGCTATTTTTTTAGAAAAAGCTTCATTAACATCCTCTTAACATACTTAGCCTATAATCTCTCTAATTTATTTTCAGGAAAGCACATGCCTATCGAACAATTAAAAGACGTAGTAGATTATGGAGTCATTGGACTTCTTATTTTTTTAAGTTTCATTACTTTTACCTATGCTATTGAGAGAATACTATTCTACCGAACAGTAAAAATAGAAGATTATAAACATAAGTTAGCCCTTGAAATAGACCTTTCTAAGCGTCTTGCAACCATTGCTTCCATTGGTTCCAATGCACCCTACATAGGGCTTCTTGGTACGGTTATAGCCATTATCCTTACCTTCTACATCATTGGTGACCAACAAGACACTATTGACCCTGGTGACATTATGAAAAACTTGGCACTTGCTCTTAAAGTCACAGCCGCAGGTCTCATCGTAGCCATTCCTGCTACAGTAATATACAATGCCCTACTCACCAAAGTAGATATACTTCTTTCCAAATGGGAAATCATGCAGGATGAAAAAGAAAATGATGTATCTGAAGACTTCTTCAAAAGACCCCTTGTATGAGCCGTCAAACAAAGAGTCCTTTATTGAGTTTTGCCCAAAAAGGAATTATCCTTATAAGCGACCAGTCGCGTGAGCACTCTGCTGAAGAGTCCTTTATTGAGCTTTGCTCAAAAAGGAACCATCAATGAAACGAGAACGATTTGACGAAATGAACGTGGTACCGTTCATTGACATTGTTTTGGTACTACTTGTCATTATCTTGGCTACCTCAACCTTTGTAAAAAACCAAACAATTGTCGTTGACCTGCCATCTGCTAGTTCTAAAAAAAGTAAAGAAAAAAAATCTATACACATCACCATAAACAAAGAGGGGAAATATTTTTATGATAAAGAAGAACTAGACTTATCTGCCGTCAAAGAAAAACTTCTCAAACTTGACCCTAAAAAAGATTTAGTTTCTTTACATATGGATAAAAGTTCTGAATTTAGGTATTTTGTAGAACTCATTGATATACTTAAGACCAAAGGTTTTGAGAATATTTCTATTATTACTAAGCAGTAAACCTACTCAGTCATCATCTTGTATGGACGGCTAAACTGCTCTGTCATTTTATGTAGACTCACAGACCTTCCTTCACGTACAAACTCACGCCCATCCAAAAAAACTATGATTGTAGGTACAGACAAGACTTGATAATGTAAAGCTATCTCTCTATGTTCTTCAGCATCTAGGTAGATTTGTTTAAGTTGAGAAAACTCGGTATCAAACACTTCTTTAATCTTAGGTCTAAGCACATGACATACATTACAAAATTCGCCAGAAAAATATAGCAGCACCCCTACTTCTTCTTTTATAGTATTTTGTAGTTTTTCTATGGTCACTTTTCTTCCTCAATATTTATTTTTATATTTTCATCCAAGGAACTAATAGTCCTCATCTTCATAGCTCACAAACTCCACTTCGACATATATCAAGAAGAACAGCTCAACTTTTTATTCATAAACTCTTTAGGTGTTGCCCCTGCCCATATTTCAAATTCTGGGTGTTCATCAAAAGGTTTTTGTGCAATATTAAAGAGGTCATCTACAAGAGAAAAATCACCTTTTTCAGCTGCATCTATGGCCTCTTGAAGCATATAATTTTTTAACACATATTTTGGATTTGCCCTTAACATCTGTTTTTTACGCTCTTTTTTGTCTATGTATTGGATGCGTTCATCATACCTGTCTAACCAAGCATTCATGGGTTCATGGTAAAGTGCTGTTTTTAGCAATGCCTCCCGTTCACCTTCATAGTGACTCAATGTTCGCAGGAAAAGTGTGTAGTCTACATGAAGGGTTTCTAGCATATCGTACATGTCATCTATGAGTTCTGGGTCACCTTCAACTGTACCTTCTAGCCCTAGTTTTTTACACATGTAGTAGTGTAAATATCTTATATAGATTTTGTCATAAATAACTAAGATTTTTTCCATTTTTTCCATACTAGCTAAGGGGCTTAATGCTCTCATTAACATTTGTAAGTTCCACTTTGCAACTTGGGGTTGATTGCTGTAGCTATAGCGTCCCTCTACATCGGTATGATTACACACATTTTCATGTCTAAAGTCATCTAAAAAGGCATAAGGACCATAGTCTATGGTAAGCCCTGCTATGGACATATTATCTGTATTCATCACACCATGGGTGAAGCCTACAGACATCCATTGTGCCATGAGCCTAGAGGTAATGACCATCACTTCATTAAACAACAAGGCATAGGGGTCATTTTTACCTTTTATGTGAGGGAAACTTTCTTCTATAACATAATCTGCCAAAGCTTCAAGCTCTTTAAACATTCCTTGGGAGGCATAGTACTCAAAAGTTCCAAAACGCACCCATGACGTACTTACACGACAAACAATTGCTCCTGTCTCAATACTTTCACGTCTCACCTCATGTTCCGAACCTATGAGTCCTAAACAATGAGTGGTAGGAATTTTGAGTCCTTGCATCGCTTCGCTCATAAGGTACTCACGTATGCTTGAACGCAATACTGCTCGCCCATCACCAGACCTAGAATACTCAGTCACACCTGCACCTTTTAGTTGTAAGTTCCATTTGTCTATAGTGCCTATGTTTATGGCTCTTCCATCTCCAAGTCTAGGTACAAAATGTCCAAACTGATGCCCAGCATAACACATGGCAAAAGTGTCTGTACCTTGGGGTTTGTATTCACCATTGAATAACTTTACAAAGTCTTCTGTTTCTAACTCTGAAACATCAATATTTAAAAGTTTAGCGATGTTTTTATTGGCATGTATAAGGTGTGGATTATGTAGTGGGTTAGGTGCTACTTTGTCGTAACATTGAGCATTTAGTTTAAGGTAAGGGTTGCTGAGTTTTAAGTCTTTTAATTTCATAAAGTCATATTAGCTAGAGAAACTTTGATACGACTTATATGGATGAAGTTTTCTCAAGTATCTTTTTTTCAAGTGTCTCTACAGATAAGGCCTTATAATACAAAAAACCCTGAATATTATAACAACCCAGTTTGCTAAGATATGTTTTCTGCTCTTGGGTCTCTACACCTTCGGCTATCACGGTTAGACCTATGCTTCGAGCAATATCTATAATGGCTTTAGTAATACTTCTATCAACCTCGTCTGTACTTAGATTTTGAATAAATGATTTGTCTATTTTCAATTTATCCACAGGAAGTTTCTTCAAATACGTTAAAGAAGAATACCCTACACCAAAATCATCAATGGCAATAGTTATACCTAAGCTCCTTAAAGACT
>CAZEUM010000158.1:0-3503 GCA_964514765.1 uncultured Sulfurovum sp. | reverse complement strand
TAACACGTTTTTACAATGAACGTAGAGCAGATATTGAGTTTAAAGAACCCAATCATGCCCATAAAATACTAGCACAACTCGAAAAAGATTACCGTGGAAGAATCACCCACTTAACACAAAATATTGACAACCTACTAGAAAAAGCTGGGGCTAAAAATGTCATTCATCTTCATGGTACCCTAACTGATCTTCGCTGTGAAGCATGTACTGAAACATTTGTTATTGGCTATGTGGCCCAAGAAAACAATACATCTTGTCCCCATTGTGGCAATAAGCGAGTCCGTCATAACGTGGTAATGTTTGGAGAAGCAGCACCATTGTATAGCCATATCCATCAGGCTATACGTGAATGTACACTTTTCATTGCTATTGGTACCTCTGGTGCAGTTATTGACATTATCCCCATTTCAAAAGAATTTAAACACAGTATTTTAATTGACCCTAAACGTCAGAAGATTGCTAGCATCTATGATGTAAAGTCATACATTGATGAATACTTTGAACATTTTATTCAAAAAAAAGCAGGTGAGTCTATGGATGAGATGATGGAAATCATTAAAGTGCATATGAGGTGACTAAAAGGTTCACATGTTAACAACATACATATTTTTATTTTCTAAATTAGATTCACTTATAACAAAAAATGTTATAGTATTACCCCCACTAAGTGAATACCCAAACTTTTGAAAGAGTGAGAGGAGGTAAGATGTGAGTGAAAAAAGCTGTAGGACTAACTAGTTAATTCAAAGATTTTTTTGCTTGCAGCTTGCCTTCTCTCGCTCTTCCCAAAGGGTGCTGTGCTTTTGCCCATACTCTGCGTTAGATTTTCTCGAATTCGCTAAGGCGAGTCCTTCAAAAATCTGCCTTGATTATGAACAAAATCACAGCATCAAAAATTTGGGTATTCACTTAGTGGGGTAATAATGTCACTATAGCGATTAATGCTTATGATGTCTTTAATCCCGAATCTCTAAATAGGGGACGTCTCAATAATAGAGAATAATGAAATTTCTTCAAATGGCCTAGCATCATTGCTAGGAAATATTATTTATAAGATTATAAATAAAGAAAAAAGTGTCTACTTAGATGAAGCAGTTTTAGATAAATCAAATGAGAGTTTTGAAGAGCTAATTTTTAGTTTTTTAATCGATGTGAAGATGGGGTCAAATATGTCTGTAGCACAAGAAGCTTTCGGGCTAAGCTGCTACTCCCAAGTATTTTGGGTGTATTTTCATCACCTCGTATCTAGCACTCTACTTTAAGCTGTCCCCTTTAGTAAAAAGTGCAGGTACAGCCTAGCATACCTCTAGCTTTCCTTACTAGTTTCTTTCTGCTACCCGTGTAGGAATAAAGGTGTATATTAGAGTAGCATCACCAATTCCAAGTTGCCCAAAACTATTGCTTCCCCAAGCCCAAAGAGTACCGTCAAATCTGATGGCTAGGGTGTGATAGGCTCCTGCACTTACACTTCTCCATTGACTGGCTGAGTCTATTGACAGAGGATGATCTCTCTCAATTATAGTACCATCTCCAAGTTGTCCAAGATTATTGTATCCCCAAGACAAAGAGATATCGTTATCTTGAATGCCTAGGCTGTGAAACCCACCTGCACTTACACTGTTCCAGGAAGTATTTAATTCTACATGTTGAGGTGTGTTTATTGAGTAAAGGGGGGGGTTAGGCCCAATTCCAAGTTGCCCATTACTATTGAATCCCCAAGACCAAAGGCTAGCGTCAGATTTGATGCCTAGGCTGTGATCTTCTCCTGCACTTACACTGCTCCAGGAAGTATTTAATTCTACATATTGAGGAGAGGTTTTGTTTAAGTCTGTAGACCCAATTCCAAGTTGCCCATGATTATTGCGTCCCCAAGCCCAAAGGCTAGCGTCAGATTTGATGGCTAGGGTATGAGCGGATCCTGCGCTTACACTGCTCCAATAAGTACCTTGTCTTACATGTCGAGGTGTGTCTATTGGGGGATTTCGGGGGGTAGGCCCAATTCCAAGTTGCCCAGAACCATTGCTTCCCCAAGCCCAAAGAGTACCGTCAGATTTGATGGCTAGGGTATGCCTGCCACCTGCGCTTACACTGCTCCAGTAGAGTGCATTGATACTAACGGTGATATATGTCGTATTTGTACCATTGCCAATCTCCAATACAGCGGTATCTGTTTGATTGCTTTCCTCTGCTTTTATGTAGGTCAAACTATCACCGTTTACTTCAAAAATACCAAAGAGGGCTTGTGTCTTTACTCTTGCTGTTACAGCATTTGATGCATTTGATGCATTCTTCCAGTTTACCATTATAATGCGTTCATTGACATCTAATGTCATGTTAAAATCTGAAGCAGTCGGAGCCGGGACTGGTCCTGGTGTTACTGTTGGCGTAACAGGCACAGAGCTACTACTTCCACAACCTGACATAAGCAAGAAGAACATAAATAAGAAGCCCAATAGTAATATTTTCCATAATTTAAACATTTAGTTTTCCTTTTAGTATTAGATGTATATTTTTATTGCACTACTGATTATCTGCCAAAATGATTTAAAAATGATTTTTTATTACTTTTAGTATCATTATTGTGTTGTTTTTAAGTCTGGCGGATTCGCATACCAAGAAAATAACCACCTTTCTTTATTCATATTTTTTGGTTATAATCATCCAATTTATTTTTAAGGACATATTATGAGTTGGACACCAAGTAGCTGGAGAAATTTCCCAATTAAGCAACAACCAACATATCAAGATCAAGAACTTCTTTCTAAAGCAGAAGAAGAATTGAGTTCATACCCACCACTAATCTTTGCTGGTGAAGCTAGAAAACTCAAAGAAAAGCTGGCTACAGCGGGGAGGGGGGAAGCATTTTTACTTCAAGGTGGAGACTGTGCAGAAAGTTTTTCTGATTTTAATGCAAAAAATATAAAAAACCTTTTTAAACTGATGTTACAAATGAACATGGTACTTATGTACAGTACCGGTAAGCCAGTGGTGAAAATAGGACGTATCGCAGGACAATTTGCTAAGCCTAGGTCTTCTGACTTTGAAACAGTGGATGGTGTTAAATTACCGTCTTATCGTGGTGATATTATAAATGGTATTGAATTTGATGAGGAAGCAAGAATCCCTAACCCTCAAAATATGATTAAGGCCTACAATCAATCTGCATCAACTATGAACCTTTTACGTGCATTTTCCAGAGGTGGATTAGCAGATTTAAACAAAGTGCACCAGTGGAATCTTGATTTTATTAAAGACAACCCTTTAGGCAAACGTTACGATGAGTTGAGTACAAAAATAGACCACTCTATGAAGTTTATGGCTGCTTGTGGAGTAAATTCTGACACAATGCCTCAACTACAGCAAACAATGCTTTATACCTCACATGAAGCTTTGCTTTTAAATTATGAAGAAGCATTGACTAGAAAAGATTCTGATACAGGTGAATGGTATGATTGCTCTGCGCATATGTTATGGATAGGTGACAGAACCAGAGACCTTTCTGA
>CAZEUM010000157.1:0-3522 GCA_964514765.1 uncultured Sulfurovum sp. | reverse complement strand
ATTTTATCAATGCTATGTTGTGTGAGTGATAACAATTCTTCTGCATCTTCAAAATCTTCAGAGGTGATTGTTTGTGCTAAGCCATCTGTACCCATAGATGTAATGTAATGCACTTTTGCACCTTTCAGATATAATGCAAGACAAAGTGACTTTGCCATTTTTCCTGAGGAGAAGTTGGAAATGTAACGTACTTCGTCTATTTTTTCTCTACTTCCCCCACCGGTGACTATTATGGGTCTGTTTATCCAAAAATTTTCTTTAAGCAATATTCTGGCTGTCTCAAAAAAGATTTCAGAAGGTTCTGCTAAGGCACCAGAGCCAACATCTCCACAGGCAAGTAGCTTTTCTTGTGGCCTAATAATATGGTAGTCTTTCTCTGCCAATATTTTTAGGCTCTCTAATGTAAAGGTATTTTCAAGCATGTTGGTATTTGCAGCAGGCGCTATTAAAATAGTTTTATTAAAAGCAAGGAGTGTTTGGGTTAAGATATTGTCTGCTAAGCCTTGGCTTAGTTTGTTAATTGTGTTTGCAGTTGCAGGTGCCACAACACAGGCATCACATTTCTTAGCAATGTCAATGTGATTAAGTGTAGAAGCCCATGATTCACTCTCTTCAGTGAGAACGGCATTGCGTGTAAGTGCTTCAAAAGTGAGTGCTGAGACAAAACGTTGTGCTGAGGCGGTCATGACTACATGCACATCTGCACCAGCTTTCACAAAAAGACGTGCTATATCACAAGCTTTATAGGCAGATATGCTACCTGTAAGAGCTAAAAGTATAGATTTCCCATTTAAGTCAACTTGCATCTTAGTTCCTAGTCTTGGTCTTTGCCAAAAAATTTATAAAAGAAGTTTTTTATGCTTTTTTGAGGTGTACGAGAGAGTATGAGAGAACCTTTTTCTGCATCTTTTGTTACGGTGCTACCAGCGGCAATTATTACATCATCTGCTATAGTGACAGGAGCTACTAGTTGTGTATCAGAACCTATAAATACATTTTTACCTATGATGGTCTGAAATTTATTCTTACCATCATAATTACAAGTAATCACACCAGCCCCAATGTTAGAACCTTCGTCAATAGTAGCATCTCCAATGTAGGCCAAATGTCCAGCTTTCACCCCTTTAAGTGTGGATTTCTTGACTTCTACAAAGTTACCGATGTGTGTATTTATAAGCGTAGAATTTGGACGTACTCTTCCCATAGGACCTACATCAGAGTTTTCTATGTGTGCATCTTCTATGACAGAGTGTGTTTTAATATGTGAGTTTATGATACGTGAAACACCTTGAATACTCACGCCATTTTCTAACATACATTCACCTTCAAAAGTAGCACGCGAGTCGATGTATATAGTCTCAGGTAAACGCATGCTAACCCCAGCCTTCATCCATTTTGTTTTTATGCGGTCTTGCAATATCTCTTCGGCTGTCGCTAGGTCAAATTTGGAGTTTACTCCTTTAAATTCTTCTTCTTCCACATAAATGGGATTGACGGTCTTTTTTTCATTTACAGCCATTTTTATGATGTCTGTGAGGTAATACTCTGCTTGTGCATTGTCGTTGTCAAGTAAAGGGATGAATTTTTCTAGCAAGGCACTATTGACAGCATAAATACCGGCATTGACTGTTTTTGTGAGAAGCTGCGCATCATTGCAATCTTTTTGCTCTACAATCTCTAGCACTTTTTCATTTTTTATGATGACACGCCCATATCCTGTAGGGTCTGTTAATTTGATGACAGACATATTGATATCGGCATTACCTGAAGCAAGGGCTAAGAGTGAGTCTTTAGTAATGAGTGGCATGTCACCATTAAGTATGAGGATACGAGCTTGATGGGTTTTAACACCTTTTATTGCACCACCCGTTCCAGGGTAAGTCTCTACATCTTGCGTGTGAAAGTGTATGCCTGTGTAACGACTTTGTATCTCAGCTTGTATACGTTTCGCTTGGTGATACAATACGACAGTAATATCATCCGATATTTCTTTCGCTGCATCTATAGCATGAAAAAGCATAGATTTTCCAGAGATTTCATGAAGTACTTTTGGTGTAGAAGACTTCATACGCGTACCTTTTCCTGCTGCTAAGATAACGACCGATGGTGACATGCTTAAAACCTTTTAGATAAAATACAAATATTATTTAAGTATTGTGATTATACCTAATTGTAATTAAAGGCGTAAATTTGACATGTAAACATTTTGGAAACTGTGGCTCTTGTGGGCTACATGATATAAGCTATGAAAAACAATTAAAACAAAAAGAAAATAGAGTAAGTACATTACTTTCACCTTTTTATGTGAAAAAGCTAGAAATTTTTGATTCTCCTGTATCACATTATAGAGCTAGAGCAGAGTTTCGCATTTGGCATGAGGGTGACATTTGCGATTATGCAATGGGTAAAATGCCTGTGGATGGGGTGCGTGAAAAAGGTGCTATGAACATTCATGAATGTCCAAAAGTCATAAAACCTATAGAAAATCGTATGTGGAAACTTTTAGAAAAAATTAATGCTTCTCAAGAGGTTTTAAAAAAGAGACTTTTTGCAGTAGAATTTTTAGCAACAACTACAGATGAATGTCTCATTACTATGCTGTATCATAGAAAACTAAATGAGCAGTGGAGTACAGAAGCCAAATTACTAGAAATTGCACTCTCCTGTAAAGTTATGGGAAGAAGCCGTAAACAAAAAGTACTTCTTTCAGATGAATTTGTAAAAGAAAAACTAGATATTGATGGCAAAATAGTCACCTATGTACAGTATGAATCTGGTTTCACTCAACCAAATCCTGCTGTAAATATTAAGATGATAGAGTGGGCTATAAAACAAGCCAAAACAGTAGGCTATGGCGATTTTTTAGAAGCTTATTGTGGTTTAGGAAATTTCACTTTACCACTGTCTCATTATTTTGCTAAAGTACTGGCCACTGAGATAAGTAAAGGCTCCATCAAAGCAGCAGAAGAAAATTGTGCATTAAATGGCATAACAAACATCACTTTTGCTAGACTCTCATCTGAAGAGATGACAGAAGCATTACAAGGTATAAGAACATTTACAAGACTAAGAGACATAGATCTCCCATCATATAATTTTTCTACCGTCTTAGTAGACCCACCAAGGGCAGGGCTAGATGAAGCGAGCATTGGACTCATTTCAAACATAAAAAACATTATCTATATTTCCTGTAATCCTGAAACCTTAGCAAGAGACTTGGAGACATTGAGCAAGACCCATAAAGTAGTAGAAGCTGTGATGTATGACCAGTTTCCTCATACTTCTCATGTGGAATCTGGGGTATTTTTACAGAAGAAGTAGGCATTTGACATTCCATGATTTATCTTTAATTTTGCTATACTTTCTTCAATTATTACCTAGGAACATTAATGTTAGACTTAAAAAAAATAAAAACAGCTTATGAACGTGTGTCAGGTGTGGTACACCGTACACCATTTACTTATGCACCCATCTTGAGTAAAATCACTGGCTATGAAGTGTATTTGAAAAAAGAGAACCTAC
>CAZEUM010000156.1:0-3527 GCA_964514765.1 uncultured Sulfurovum sp. | reverse complement strand
TTACTCTTTTTTATGCAGGCAAAGTCTAAAGCGAACTATAAACGTATGAGTAAAGTAGTCAAGCATCAGGTAATGCATTATAGTGATTTTGTAAATAGTGTATTGGAATCTGCGTATAAAGCAGAGGATTTACATCTTTGTTTTGAACCTATATCTTATGAAAAACCCATCTTGGGTATTAATCCTGGTGCATCTTATGGTTCTGCTAAACGTTGGTACCCTGAAAAATTTGCTTCTGTAGCCATCGCATTGAGTAAACGCTATGACATTGTTCTTTTGGGCGGACCCAATGAGGTAGATATAGCTTATGACATTGAAAAAGGACTTAAAAAAGCGCAGATTAAAAATTATACTAATCTTGCAGGTAAAACCAGTATTAAAACACTATGTGAGACCATAGGGGGCTTAGATTTATTTATCACAGGTGACAGTGGGCCCATGCATGTAGCTGCAGCTTTTAAAGTACCTACTGTAGCGATATTTGGACCAACAAATGATAAAGAAACCTCTCAATGGATGAATCCTAAAGGTATTATTGTCAAAAAAGAGATGGCTTGTGTTCCCTGTATGAAAAGAACCTGCCCCCTCAAGCACCATGAATGTATGAAACTTATAAGCAGCAAAGCCGTCTTAGACGCCGTAAATACAATAGCTTAATTAAAATAATGGTACTATATTTACATTCAAATATACATATAAATATCACTTCAGAGGTTAAAAAATGAAAGAACTGTTCAAATATTTTTTACCCTATATGTCAGGGTATAAAAAAGAGTTTACATTTTCAATACTGGGTATGATTGCAGTAGCCATTGGTACTGCAGGAACAGCACACATACTCAAACCTATTTTAGATGATATTTTCATCAATAAAGATAAAGAGATACTCGCTTTAATTCCTTTTGCAATGGTTGCAATCTTCACATTGAAATCTTCTGGGAAATTTATACAAACATATTTTACTGCCTATATTGGTGATGATATTGTACGTAAGTTACGTAATAATTTGGCTTTACATTTGATGCATCAAGATATAGACTATCTCAATAAAATGAGAAGTGGAGAGTTGCTAAGTCGTATGACTAATGATCTTACACGTATTCAAAATGTAGTTTCTACTTTACTCCCAGCTATTATGATGAAGACCATGCTTATTGTGACATTGACCGTGTATGTCATATATCAAAGTCCAAAATTAGCATTTTATTTTTTAGTTATTATGCCTTTGGCACTTTTTCCTTTGCAAGTTTTGGCTAAAAAAATGAAGCGTTATTCTAAACATTCGCAAGAGAGTACTTCTAATTTGACTTCAAGGCTAACAGAGATTTTCAATAACATTGAAGTGATTAAATCAAACTCTTCACAAAGCTATGAATATAAACGATTTACAGAAGAAAATTATCGTTTTTTCAAACTAAGTCTTAAGCAAATTAAAATCAATGCACTTACAGGACCAGTGCTGGAAGTATTTGGTTCGGTGGCTATTGCTTTGGCTATTTATATTGGTGCATTGGAAGTCATCAATGAACATATTACCGTAGGAACATTTTTTGCTTTTATAGCAGCACTTTTTATGCTTTATGATCCTATTAAGGTATTGGCATCTGTGCACAATAAGATGCAAGATGCAGTAGCAGCGACAGAACGTTTACAAGAACTTTTTGATGTTGAACCCAGCATTGTTTCTGGAGAAGAGACACTTCTTGGAGTAAATAGTGTTGTGTTGAAGGATATAGGATTACATTATGGGGATGAAGTGGCACTAAAAAACATTCATCTTACAGCAGAAAAAGGGAAAGTGTATGCTTTGGTAGGAGAAAGTGGTGCAGGGAAAAGTAGCTTCATTAATCTTCTTGTACGTTTTTATGACCCTAGTGAGGGTGAAGTGATGATTAATAATAAAAGCCTAAAGTCTTATACTCTTGAGTCTTTACATCACAAAATTGCATTTGTGACACAGCGTATTTTTATTTTCCAAGACAGTGTTTTGGCAAATGTTGCATACGGTATGCCTGAAGATAAAAAACAGGCTATAGAAGCATTAAAACAGGCACAAGCATGGGACTTTGTAGAGAAGCTTGATGCTGGTATAGATACCCAATTAGATGAGTTTGGAACCAACCTTAGTGGAGGGCAACGTCAGAGAATCGCATTAGCAAGGGCACTCTATAAAAAGCCTGAAATCCTCATATTGGATGAAGCTACTTCTGCACTTGATAATAAGAGTGAAAGAGCCATACAGTTGGCATTAGAGTCTCTAAAAGCAAACATGATTACCTTTGTAGTAGCGCATAGACTAAGTACCATTGAAAAAGCAGATGTCATTTTACTTTTGGAAAAAGGTGAAATTATTGACCGTGGTGATTATGAGACTTTGCTTTCTCACTCTTCTGTGTTTAAATCTTTGGCAAATAAAACAAAAGAGGATTAATGGCACAAGCATTTCATATTCGATTACGTAAAAAGATGGGTAATCTACTTGACAGTATTTTGGCTAAACTACTGCCTATTAATCCTAGCTCTGAACCTATACAGATAGATAAAATTAAAAAAATATTACTGGTTCGGATTAACTATCGGATAGGCAACATATTATTTACTACACCACTCATTAACGCACTTGAAAAACAATTTCCAGAAGCACAGATAGATATCATGATTGGTGCACCTTTTATTGCACCTTTACTTGAGGGTATGCCACAGGTTCACAAGGTTTATTCTTTTCCAAGAGCCTTATTGAAACATCCACTTAAAGTACTTAAACTTAAAAAAGAGTTAAAAAATAACCACTATGATTTGCTCATTACTCCTAGTCTTTTATCGACAAGTGATAGTCTTTTTTCTTTTTTAGTTTCTGCAAAATATAAAGTAGGTTTTTATGCAGAAGATGTATTTGTTCCTTTAACGCATACCATACCTTTCCCAACAAATATCGACCATGAAGCACTAAAACCTTTGGCATTAATGTCACTATTTGGCACAAAAGATAGGCACTCATTTGCACACTATATGGATATACGTTTGAGTCAAAATGAAAAAAATATAAGTGTTGTTTGTATCCCTAAGCACAGTATTGGCATTTTTAGGGATGCAAGGAATGAAAAAAAGATTGACAATGTATGGTGGATGACACTAGTAGAAACATTAAAAGAATTTGATAGTACATTGCATATCATAGATATACTTAATCCAAATAATGCAGTACCTTTATATGAAGGTATGACAATCATTTTAGAAAAAGATTTAAGAGTACTCGCTTCAAAAATTTCACATTTAGATGCATTTATTTGTGCAGATACAGGTCCCATGCACCTTGCAAGTGCTTCACGTACAGCAACGATAGCACTTTTTAAAATGACATCCCCAAAACTTTATGGTACACTAGGAGAAAAAGACCTTTCTTTGGTCATGGGTACGAAAAGCACAATAGAGATAGTACAGGAGATTGTGAACCATCTGGAAAGTATTAAATAAAAGCCTCATCAATAATATGACAAATTGTATGACCAAAAAGTATATGCATTTCT
>CAZEUM010000155.1:0-3541 GCA_964514765.1 uncultured Sulfurovum sp. | reverse complement strand
GAAACTTGGTAATGGAAGATATGGCTACAGTACCTAAAACTATAGAAGTCACAATAATGAGCAATGAACGTTTTTTATGCAGTAAAAGTCTTCCAAGAAAAGACTCATGCCACTTCACCCAACGCTTCCAAAAACCTTCACCCTCTGTCTTTTTTTAAAGTTCTCCATAGAAAAAAACTCTTTAGAGTGTAAAGGCAAAAAGTAGAATGCTTCAAAAAGTGAGTTTAAAAGCAAGACCGATATTATTACAGGTAAAACCTGCATAAACATACCCATCTTTCCAGACATCATAAGCAATGGCAAAAATGCAAATACCGTGGTTAAAGTAGCAGTTAAAACAGCAGGAAACATTTCTACTGCACCGTCTATGGCGGCATCTCTTGGTGTTTTACCCATTTCCATATGTCTATAATATGTTTTCTGCTACAACAATGGCTTCATCTACCAGCATTCCAAGAGCTATGAGTGCACCTAAAAGTGTGAGCATATTTAAACTGTACCCTATCATATCCATGAGTACAAGAGTAATCATAAAACTTGCAGGTATGGCTATAGCAACCACCAAAGCAATACGAATATTTACCGATAAAAGAAGTGCAAGAAATACCAATATGAGTCCAAACAAAATATTTGAGGAAACCAAATTCAAACGATTTTTTATCCATATCGAAGTATCGGTATAGGCTTTAAATCTGACATTTTCATATTGTTCATTAAAGCTTACAAGTACTTTACGTATCTCTTTAACTTAGGGCTATTGCATTTCCCTCTTTGCTTTTATTGATATTTAAAGAGATATTTTGCTTGCCATTGTAATGTGATATCTGTGTAGGCTCGCCAAGACTATAATGCACCTCAGCAATGTCAGACAAACGCACTCGTTTGCCTCCTACACTTAAAAGTGTAGGAGGCAATGCTTCTGCACTTTTTTCACCACTTATCGTTGAAATATAAAGATGTTCACCTTGACCATCTAAAGTACTTACAGGAAAAATACTAGAGATGTTAGCAATGGCTTTATAAACAGAAGCTTTGTCTAAGCCATAAGCATCTAACTTTTTTTGATCTAATTTAAGCAGTACTTCTTCATCTGTGTCACCACGTATCTCAATACTACTAAGACCATGGATGGGTGCCAAGGTACTTTTAAGGTCATCTGCTGCTTCAATAAGCGTTTTTTTACTAACATCACCAGAAACAGCTACAAGTAAAAGTGGGTACTCATGCACCACAATACGTGCCAAAGGTTCATCCATATCTAATGGAAGATCTCGTCTTGTTTTTGCTATGATGTCTTTTACATCAGAGAGTAAAAGTTGTTTGTCATTTCCTGTTTTAATGTCTGCTTGAATGATAAAACTGCCATTTTGAATACTGGTGTAAATAGTATCAATCTGAGATAAAGACTTAAGTCCATCCTCAATGCTTGAGACTACCATCTTATCCAAGATATCTGCTGAAGTACCTGCATACTCACCTTGCACAGAAATCATGTCTAGCGTAGAAGGGGAAATATTTCTTTAGCAATATTTTGATAGGCAAAAAGAGAAAGTAACAACATGAACACCATCAAAATGTGGTTAATAATAGGTTTATCTACTGCAAAGCGAATAAAATTATGTATCATATCTTAGTCAGCACCAATGATAAAAATAGTATCTGTCACCCTATTTTTAAATTTTAATGCTTCAACGCTACGTTTAAGCATGATATTCTCTGCTTTAAGTGCTGAGACTTCTCTATATTTTTTATTGACTACTTTACTCTGATAATAAATTTGATTAGATAAATATATTTTAAAAGTACTCAAGATTAAAACAATGGAAACAGCCATTAAAATAACTGTTACCATACCAAAAGTGATACCATTGGCTGGTTTTTTTTTCTTAGTTTTCATCATGCATCACTGTCTTTCTTAAATCTAAAACTTCTCATTTTTGCTGAC
The DNA here is from genome assembly GCA_964514765.1 of uncultured Sulfurovum sp. Lineage (GTDB taxonomy): Bacteria > Campylobacterota > Campylobacteria > Campylobacterales > Sulfurovaceae > Sulfurovum. The sequence goes on along the minus strand of CAZEUM010000155.1, from coordinate 1,596 downwards.
CTGCTTCGAGGGTTTACCTTTAATTCTTCTTTTGTTGCTGTCACAGGTTTAGAAGAAAATGCCTTGCCTAAAGCATTATTTTTAGTACAAGTACAACGCAGAGCTTGAGGGTCACAAATACATGCCTGCCCCCATTTTTTGAAACGATTTTTTACCAAACGGTCTTCTAAAGAATGAAAAGAGATAAGAGAAACTACTTCATTTTTTGTATGTTTTTTCTCTAAAGCGTCCAAAAGACCCTCTATTTCTCCAAGTTCATTGTTTACTTCTATGCGTATAGCTTGGAACATTAATGTTGCAGGGTGTATTTTCCCTCCTGCTGGTATAACCGTTTTGGCAATTTGGCTTAATTCTTTAGCAGAGTTGATAGGTGCTTGTGCTCTAGCTTCCACAACAGCAGATGCAAGTTTTTTATAAGATCTCACTTCACCATAAGCATCAAAAATATATTCTAACTTGTCTTTAGTGTAGGTATTGACTACTTCATAGGCGCAGAGTGCTGAACTAGCATCCATACGCATGTCCAAATTCTCAGAAGTAAAAGAAAATCCTCTTTCTTTTTTGTCAAGCTGTAAAGAAGAAACACCAAAGTCAGCCAAAACTGCCATTAGGGGTGCTTCGCTGAGTGTAGGAAAAATATTTGCAAAGGTTCCTTTGTACAAAGTACTACGCCCTTTAAAGGCGAGTAACCGTTCTTTAGAAAAGCTCAAAGCTTCATCATCCCTGTCTATGCCTATATGTTTTATGTTTTTATATTGGGCTAAGATTTCGTAACTATGTCCTGCATACCCTAGTGTACAGTCTACAAAATAGCCCTCACCCATTTCTTTAAAACTTTCAAGTACTTCATTTAGCAATACAGGTATATGAGGTGTCTTCACACTGTTCCTTTAGACATAAAATCGTTACTAAGTGATACAATAGAACAGAATTCACTATGTACTGTTTACTATTCACTAGTTTTGATGTTATAATAACTAAAGTTAGATGAAAAAGGCTCTATACATGGTTGATAAACATCTCATAGAAGACATCAAACATATTTCACTATCGCTCTTCAATAAAAACTTTTTTTCTGTTTATCATGGTTCTATCTCTGCACGTATAAGTGCCAGTGGGTTTATCATTAATTCAAAAGATACTATTTTAGATGAGATTACAGAAGCATCCCTTGTGAAACTTGATTGTCAAAAAAGAGACTATCGTTGGTCTATGGCAAACCCCGATGTGCATATACATGAAAACATTTATGAACATATCCCCAGTGCTAAATACATTTGCTATACTATGCCACCCTATGCAACAGCTTATTCACTTAAACATGGTAAGGTTTCCCCCCAAGACTATTATGGGAAAAAAAATTTGGGCGAAATTATTGTATATGATCCTAAAAATATGGACGACTGGCTAGAGCGAGCACCACATGAAATACCTAACTTTTTTCAAAAATATGACAGTCATCTTCTTCTTATTAAAGGCTTTGGTCTTATCTCTTATGACAGAGATATCACAGAGATGGCAAAGAAGATTTCCATTTTAGAAAATTCATGCAGACTCTTGGCATTGTCTGCAAATCTTTAAAATTATGAACAAGTC
>CAZEUM010000154.1:0-3552 GCA_964514765.1 uncultured Sulfurovum sp. | reverse complement strand
AAGGCAGTCCAAATTTCTTATCATTTTTAGTATCATAAAGTATACTCTCTTGAACACCAAGCAGTGCTGTGCGTATGCGTTGTGGTGAGAGCTTCTTATATTGTAATCGTACCCTATGCTCTAAATGCCTTACTAGTGTATATGCCATAAAGCTAATAGCAAGATGGGCTTTGATTCTACTTTCTTTATGATGATAAATAGGTCTTACTCTTAAATCATGTTTTGTAATCCTAAAAGACTCTTCTACTTGCCATAGGTTAGCATACTGACCAATAAGCTCTTCGTCACTTAATTCACTATTATTAGTAATGATACCTTTAAGCCCATCCCAAGCAGCATCTTCTTCTATCTTTTGTTCATTGAGTACAATAGTTAAATCACAGTTGTTATTGTTATTGTTTTTATCAGAATTTTCTAATTGAAGATACTTCTTGTAACCTTGATTGGAGAGATGTGTTTTTACTGATTTTTCTTTAGAGAGTTTTATTCTTAGTTTCTCTATACCTTTTTCTCTTTCATACTTATCTTTTTTTGCACGTTTAAGTGAATGTGATACCAATAGCTTTTTGCCCTCATATTCAAAGCTAGCTACTTTGGTATTGTCGTTCATGCTCACATAGTTATCAAGGTTCAAGATTTGTTCTTTTATGCATTGGGGCATATTTTTTATTCTTGCACCTACAATATAAGTCATCTTGTGCTCATCAAGTGTTTCAAACTCTTGAAGGTTATCTCTATTGAACATTCCTGCATCTGCTACATAGACTACTTTATCTAAATCATAATGTTCTTTTATCTCTTTAAGTACAGGTATTAGAGTATGACCATCGAAAGTATCTCCGCTAAAGGCTTTATATCCTACAGGTAAACCTTCTTTGGTGACCATGAGAGCTAAGACTACTTGAGGTTGATTAAACTTCCCGTCTTTAGAATAACCGTTTCTTTTAAACTCATCTTCAGTGAAACTCTCAAAGTATAAGGTAGTAGCATCAAAGTAGATGACATCTATTTTTTCTTTAAAGAGTGATTTGGTTTTAGTGTAGACTAGTTTATTTAGTTTGAGTATTTCATTGTCTTCTATCTTATCCATCATACGGTAGACTAGGTTCAAATCTAAATTGACTGCAAAGTTTGCTTCAAGATTCATCACAGAACCTCTTTTACTATCTGGATTGGCTACTCTTGCTAAGACTATTTCTTTTAGGGCTTCTTGGCTTCTTTTGTTTCTTGCAGGGTTTGTAATGATGCCATTAAAGCCTAATTCATCATAGAGTTTGCCGTATACATCGTGTATACCTTTAATTACTCTTCTCTCCTCTTTGATATCTAGTAGGTTCACATCAAAGGCTTCTCTGCTAACAGTAGGTTCTGAAGCATTTCGTGCAACTACAGGCTCGTCATCTATATACAAGGGTAGTTGTCCTGATTGCTCAATGCTTAGCTTTACAGACTCTGCTAGTGCTTTTAGGGATTCAAGTTCTTCTCCCTCCATAGCTGTACCCATATGTTTGATTATCTTTTGCTTGACTTTACCATCTATTCTTTTAGACTCAACTATCTGAACAGAACACTTTGGGGAGTTTTTACTTTTTTTGATTCTTATAAACATAGGGGTATTTTAGCATAATAGTAAAAGTATGTCAAGTATCATACTTATTAGGCACTACATTTTGGGGTCTATATTCTTATGCCCCTATTATAGGGGGTTGGTGATTTTTTTGTGCTGTGGATGGGTGAAGTCAGGAATTATAATATTTATAGAGGCATTTGAGGATTTTTTGAAAACTTAATTTGGCTTATATTGTAAGTTTATCTGGAATTTGCAAGTGGCTCTCTCTATAAAACTTATCACAAAGTACACAGTAAGCTCTACATCTGTACATAATTTACAATTGGCTTGTATTTTTTTAAATTTGGCATTTGCGGGTTAATGGGTTTCTAAAGGGATATTTAGAAGTCCCCTTGCATAACTCAAATTATTTCACTTCATAAATCACGGTTGAACCACTTACCTCATAGGAGACTAAAAGTAAGTTCTTCGCGTTTGGAGAATCTACTGCGGGGATGAACTCCATTCCCTCTGGGGAGATATCTCCTTCTGCACCGGTTTTATAATAATGCACAAACTTAGCCTTTGTAGGTTTTGTGATGTCGTACACGATAATGGCATTTTGCCTCTCAAGTCCGACAAATGCATAATTTTTTCCATTAACCATTCCAACAGCTAAGGCTTCAGGTTCTGCACCTTTATTTCCACTTCTTTTGTCTATTTCCCCCCTAGATTGATTAAATAATGCAGGTTCATACTGTAAAACTTTTTTTGCTATATCATCCCCACTGTCAAATACTAAATCCCCACTTCCATTCCAAATAGAAAAACTTCGTGCACCATAAGTATAAAGCTTATCATAGTCTCCATCGGCATCGCTGTCACCTAAATCAATTATTACATTGAGGTCATTTTCATTTATATAAGCACTAGCTATTGAATTATCAAGAGTAAGTTTTGATATTTTACTTTCATCTTCAAAGTCTCCATATTCTCTACCGTCACCTTCATTTGCAGTTACAAGATATGTCATGCCAGTAACAGTGAAAGATGCTATTGAGTCTGGTTGATAAAGAGCAAAAAGACCTTGATAAGATTTCATCTTAATCTCACCTTCTTCATGTATATCTATGGTATTACCAGAGTCAGATTCCCAACTTTTAGCACCATAGGACTTGACATATTCCAAACTTTGTGTTAGAAGATTTACTTTTGCCATGGCATTATTTTCTTGAAGTGTGACGTAAGCATAATCTCCACTTACAGTCACGTATTCTGGTTCTAAATCTTGTTCTTGATTGTTACTTGGTGTATTTCCTAGTCTTACTGCTGTGCCATCTTTTGCATTTGTAAGTGTCACTGCTGAAAAATCGATATCGATATAATTTCCATTTGAAACAGTCACAATACCTATTGAACCTATAGGGTCTACACTATAATCCTCATTTGGTTCACCCTCATTGGCTACTATGACTTTGGTTCCAGCTTCATTAAATGTTAGCATGTCAGGTAAGTAGCCTACTGTGACGTTTTTATCATAATTTCCATCTGTATCAAAAAAAACCACTTTTCCTTTACCTTGCTTAGAACCTATAATATCATTACCGTCTTGTACGGCTACTGCAACGATTCCATTTTTTACCGCTACAGAATTGACACCTGTACCATAAAGTGATAAATCTATTTGGCTTATACGTACAGGAGCAGTCATGTCTGTAAGGCTAATAATATCAATTGTATTTTCTTCCCCATTGGTAGTGAACATTCTTTTAGATTTCATATCAAATGCAACAATCTCACTGCCTCCATCCAAAGAAGTCTCAAATGACCCTATTTTTTTAAGTGTTATGTTGCTATCCATAACAGATATACTATCATAAACCGTAGTATTATTCTTTGGTTCATTATCATTATTGCATCCAGTTATTATGATAGATGCACACAAGAAAGTAGCTGTGAGTGTAGATATTTTGTACATTAAAACTCCATTATTTAAGATTATA
>CAZEUM010000153.1:0-3556 GCA_964514765.1 uncultured Sulfurovum sp. | reverse complement strand
CATTAAGGTAAGCATCTATGGAGAGTTTCATGTCTATGTTATGTGCCACTTCTTTATCTTGCCCTGATAGTTCCTTAATGGCATCTTCTAGCATACGTAAGTAGAGTGAGTACCCTATCTGTTTAATGTGTCCAGACTGTGCTTCACCGATGATGTTTCCTCCACCACGAATTTCAAGGTCATGAAAGGCCAATACTGCACCAGAGCCTAAGTCTGAGTGGGACTCTAACGCCAGCAAGCGACGCTTAGCATTGTCTGTAAGACGCTCTTTGTCTCTTACCATAAAGTAACAATAGCCCTCTTTAGTCCCACGCCCAACACGACCACGTAACTGATGTAAGTCTGCTATACCAAAGTTATCTGAGCCATCAACTATCATGGTATTGGCTATAGGCATGTGTATGCCTGACTCTACTATGGAGGTAGAAAGCAGTACATCATACTCGCCATCTTCAAAAAGCATCATTTCATCTTCTGTTTCTTTGGCAGATATTTTAGAATGCAGTACCGCGATGCGTAATTTCGGCAATATCTCAAGCAAGACTTTTTTCTTAGCTTCTATGCCTGCAATAGAGTTAAAAACGTAAAATATTTGTCCCCCACGACGCATTTCACGTAAAATAGCTTCTTTAATGACTTTATCGTCATAAGACTTCACAAAGGTTCGTACCCCTTGTCGTTCTGTTGGAGGGGTGAGGATTTCAGAAAAACTTTTCACATCTGAGAGGGCAAGGTTAAGTGAACGTGGTATGGGTGTTGCAGACATGGAAAGTAAATGCACATCTATGGCTATTTCTTTGAGTGCTTCTTTTTGTTTGACCCCAAATTTATGTTCTTCATCTATGATGACAAGGGCTAGGTTTTTAAACTTGGCTTTAAGCAAGGCATGAGTTCCTACAACAAGGTCAAGTCTGCCGTCTTCTAGTGCTTTTAAGGTATTTTTTCTCTCTTTTGTTGTTGAAAACCTATCTAATTTACCTACTTTTATATTATGATTATAAAAACGCTCTTTAAGAGACTTAAAGTGCTGAGAGGAGAGTAAGGTAGTAGGTGCTATCATCATCGCTTGGTAGCCACTTTTGACCGCCACAAACATAGCATTCATGGCTACCTCTGTTTTACCAAAACCAACATCTGCTGAGAGCAGTCTGTCCATCATACGACCAGAACCCATGTCTTCTAATATATCGTTTATGGCTTTTTCTTGATCCTGCGTATGTACAAAACCCGCTTCTGCCATGAAGATAGCATGCTCTTCCATATTGTGCTTGAGTTTGATTCCTTTTTTGAGGTGTCTTTGAGCTGAAAGGTTTATGATTTGAGAAGCAATTGCAAACAATTTCTCTTTGACCTTGGCTTTTAACTTTTTAAAGGAAGCTTTGCCCATACGGTCAAGCACAGGCATCATGCCACCCTCTGCCACATAACGGTCTATAACTTCAAGACTTGACACTGGTATGAGCAAGGCATCTTCATTTTGGTAATGCATGAGAACAAACTCCGACATAGACCCTAGTACCTCACGTTTTTCTATGCCTTTAAAAATACCTACACCATAGTTTTCATGCACCACATAGTCACCAGATTTAAGCTCATCCAGTATGATAGAAGCTTTTTTAACACGCTTTCTCTTGATAGGTTTATTGAGTGAAAATATGAGCCTATCTGCACCTACAATGTTTACAATACCTTCTTGGTATATAAATGTAATGTTTTCATCATGAATCACCTGACCCCAATCATTAACCTGACCCCAATCATATTCTGAACCACGTACAATACTTTCATTTTTAGCAAGTATGCTAATCTTTTTATCTTTATGTGACTCTAAAAGTTTGTTGGGTTTAATTACTTCTAAATCACGATATTTAGAACCTTCAGGCACCAAAGGTAGTAGAAATGCTTTACGTTCTAGCAAAGGCTCTGTCAATTCATATATCTCTTTAAGTTCTTCATCTATGTTTGAAGCCCATACAGCAGAAAACTGTTCCAAAGCACTCTGCCCCAAATCATCTAAATGCCACAATCCAAGAGAGTCTATGTCTTTTACAAAAGTATCGTAAGTACTTCGTTCTGTTCTATTTTTAAGTGCTTCATATTGCTTTTTTTCAAGTGCTAAAAAGGCTGGGGTAAAGGTTAAAGACTCTAACTCTTCTGGCAAACGTTTTTGGGTATTAGCATCATAATACTGAATCGTCTCCACCTCTTCATCAAACATCGATATACGGTAAGGTTTTTGTGCATCTATAGGAAAGATATCTATAATATCTCCACGGAAAGAAACCTCACCACGGCTTGCTGTAATGTCAGTAAAATGATAGCCCCAATAGTACAAGGTATCTTTTAAATCTTGTAGTTTAACTGTCTCTCCAAATTCTATACTTTGGCTATCAAAAAGTGTTTCTTTAGGAAAAGGAATGAACAAAGTACGCAAAGGAGAAATAAGTACTTTTTTCTTCTTACTTGCATAATACCCTGCCAAAATAATCATAAATGTCTGCACATCTTCATCATAAGCACGCAAATCCTCACCCAAGGCCACACGAAGGTCAGGAAGGACAAAGGTATCGTACTGCAAAAGTACTGCAACATCGCGTATTTGCCTGGCTTCTTTGTCGTCTTTACAAATGAGAAGTTTTTCTTCTTTTAGTGTTTCTAGGTATTCGTAGATATTGCTTTGGTACATGTATTTATATATTCCTTTTTTCGTAGGCTTGTTGTACCCTGCCCCTAGGAAATGCTCTTAGGGTACACAACAGTCCATATCTCAAATATTTATTTTATTCTACATTATCTCTTAATTTTAAAAATGCCTCAACTACATAAAATGAACCAAAAACCAAATACTTTTCATCTTTGTTTATGTTGTTTTTAAAATAGCTATATTCAATCTCAAGAACTTCTAACGCTTTTTCTATCTTATCTAATGTAGTGGCACGTTGTGAATGTATTGCTATGATTTCTACACGTTTCACCTTAGGCTTTAAAATACGTAAAACCTCTTCATAGTCTTTATCATCCAAAGAGTTGTAAACAAGTACTATTTTTTCATCTAATGCTTTTTCTATGGCAGATGCTGCAAGTGGGTTATGTCCTACATCTATGCGTATATTGTCTGTAAGTAGGTAGAAGCGTCCAAAAAGTTCTAAGGTTTTTAAGTCGCTGATGTCGTATTTTATCTCCAATATATCTAAGGCCTGCAAGGCTACACTTGCATTTTCTACAAGATAAGTAGCCCAAAATTTCTCTTTGGCAATCTCCCTTAATTGCCCTTCACTTTGTTCAGGCGTACTCCTACTTCCTTCTCCCCCACTTAAAAACAGTTTTGCATCTTTTTGTGCAGAAATGTTTTCTGCCACATCAAGTACCTCATCAAAAACCTGAGGAGCCAACAAAGCTTTTTTTTGAATACTTCGTATCTTAGTTCCTGCTATTTCTTCTATGGTATCACCCAAAAATTCTTGATGGTCTAAGCCTATAGCTGTGATGATGCTTAGCTCTTTATCGTAAACATTCGTAGCATCAAACTCTCCCCCAAGACCAGCTTCAAGTACCA
>CAZEUM010000152.1:0-3557 GCA_964514765.1 uncultured Sulfurovum sp. | reverse complement strand
AAAAACACAACATCGCAGGGTTTGAGTTTTGTGCCAAACTTCCTGGTACACTTGGTGGTATGTTAGCTATGAATGCGGGAGTCAAAGAGTATGAAATTTTTAACATCTTACACAGTATTCAGATGAATGGTAGATGGGTACCAAAAGAAAAAATAATACACGGATACCGATTTGCTAAACTTTCAGGTGTTGCCACTGCAGCACGATTTCAAATACACACTGGGCTTTCCAAAATATTATTAGATACACTTGTCAACCTACGCTCCAATCAACCACATATTCCCTCTGCTGGTTCTGTTTTTAAAAATCCTGATGCTGATTATGCAGGTAGGCTCATTGAATTAGTAGGGCTAAAAGGTTTATACAAAGGTGATATGCAATGGAGTGAAATACACGCAAACTTCTTAGTCAACCATGAGAATGGTACATTTGAAGATGCTAAATACTTGATAGACTTGGCAAAAGAAAAAATTTTGAAAGAATGTAATGTGTTACTACAAGAAGAGATAAAGATACTCTAAAAAAAGCTTTTACAATACAAACTATGGTACGATAATATTCCCCATTGGGTCACCTCTCAAATTCATCTGGCTTTTACTGCTACTAACTTGTGGAGAGAATCTCCATCTCACACTATCTTTGCTAGCACTGCTTTTTTGACTACTTAATTTTTTATCTAGTTTACTACCTGGGTAATAAACTTTTTTTGAGACATCTTCTTTTCCATCAACATAATGCTTTTCCCATAATACACGACCCAAGGAATCATACCCTCTTTCTAAACCATGCTTTACACCATCTCTCATTTGTACTGTCGAGACTATATGCCCTTTTTTGGCATATTCTTTAAGTAACCCGGTCTGTCCTGTCTTGTCAGTCACAATAAATTTAGACCGTATCTTTCCTCCAGCAAAGTACTCCTTACTAACTACCCTGTCAAAAGGGCGTGGCTCAACCTCAACACAGGCAGTAAAAGAAATCAGTATAGAAAGGGGAAGTAATAAACAAATGTGTTTCACAGAAAATCCTAAAAATTATATCATTGATTATAGCATAAAGTTCATCAAAACTTTAAGAAAAGCTTTAACTCTAAAGTTTACTTATATGTCACCTTCTCTAAGCAACGCACACATCTAATATAATTGGTTCTTCCACTTTTTTGTGCATAAATGTATGCATCTGCTGGATACACAACATAGTGTCTACCACGTTGTGCAGGAGTTGATGTCCAAAAATCTGTATCTCTATAATAGGTAAAAACTTGTCCAGGTATTCTATGTACATTTTGTAACTCATCTGAAGTTGGTAATCTCCAATCGCTATATCCTGCATAGTCTAATGTTCGGCAGTATGCTTCTGCATGTCTCCATGCACCTGCTTTTCCTATAGATTTATTTTGCTTTGATGCTCCATTTTCTGCATCTGTATAAAGTTTGTCTTGCCACATTAAATCTGCATCTACTTCAATATAGACTTTGTCCTCTTTACAAGGTGCTGTTGCTAACTCAGCTACAGGCAACAAACTTGCTGAAAAATCTCCACCTGCCATTAAAAATGTTGACAGCATTGTTATTGTCATCAAACGAAGTAGTTTTTTCATCTATTTTTCCTTTGTTATTCAATATAATAATACAACATTCATCAAAAGAAGCTAAAATTTGATTATTATCATAAATTATGCACGTATATCTATCTTTACTCCATTTTCAACTGCCGTCCAAAGTTTATCCATAGCCGCATTTGGTATTGCCATGCAGCCTTCTGTCCAATCCCTAGAAAGCGTAAAAGCATCCCCTCTTCCATCAGCATTCCATTTAGGTTGTCCATGAATGGTAATGTATCCTCCTGGATTCACACCTCTTTTACGTGCTCTGGCTTTATCTGCTTGGCTAGGATAAGAAATCATTAAAGACTTGTACAATCTAGCATCACATTTTTTTCTTACTATTTTGTAAGAACCTTCTGGTGTTCTACAGTCTCCTACTTTAACTTTATCTCCTCCATCTGCCCCACCTTTATCGCCTAAGGAAATACGAAACTTCTCTACAAGTTTTCCATTTTTATAGGCATACATCATACGTTTTTTCTTATACACGACAAGTTTGTCTATCTTGTTGCCATGGTCAATCTCTGCACCTCTTGACAGTTGATTAATACACTGTTTTGTGACATACGGTGTATTATCAGCTTTTCTATAAGCTATTCTAGAGTTATTACAAGCACTCAGTAGTAATGCAAAAACTGCTCCCAAAAGTACTAATTTAAATTTCATAATATTTACTAAATTCACGAGTCTTAACCCCAATCTTCATTTTTATGTTTTGACTTATGTTTATCTTTTTTATAAGAAGTACCATTTTTAAGTTTCTGCAAACGGTTCAAATTACTCATTTCAGCATCGCGAATATCATTTAGTGACTTATCGCAAAAAAGCTTTACTTCACATGTTTGTACATAAAGTCTTTCTATATATAGTTTCAGTTGCTGATGATACTCCGCATCAAGATGCACTGCCTCTTTTTCATCAAACTTTTTTTTCAATTCTTTAAATTTAACCATAAAACTTTGAGAGCAAACATTTTCATTCCGTAACATACGAAAAATATTTTTACTTATCTTTTCTAATGTAGTAATATATTTTTGACGGTTAAATTTATCGATCTGTTTTTGCGTATAGTTATTTTGCATACATTTATCTTATAGTAAGGGGGACACCCTCACGTACAGCATACCACAACTCTTTCATTGCATCATTGCTGACAGCAACACAGCCCTGCGTCCAATCTCTTGTAAGAGTATAGCTGTCCCCTTTCCCGTCTGCATTCCATTTTGGCTGGGCATGAATGGTTACAGCTCCTCCAGGGTTTACACCCCTTGATTTTGCTTTTTGTATGTCTGAAGGTCTAGGGTAAGAAATACAAAGGGAGCGGTAATACTTAGGAGAACAAAGTTTTCTATGTATGAAAAATTCACCTTCAGGTGTTCTATTATCTCCTTGCTTTTGCTTGTGTCCTAGTGGGTTTTTACCTAAAGAAATAGGAATCACACTTTTTACTTTTCCATTTTTATACAAATACATTTTACGGTCTTTCTTAACAACTAAGATACGATCTATACTCCCCTCTCCACTATAATCTTTTGCATCAAGTAATTCTTCTTTACACTCTTTTAAATTATATTGATTTTTAGAAGGTTTTGGTTCTCCACATCCAACAAGAAGTAAGATTAAAACAGGTAGTAAATACTTCACTATGGGCATCCTTTAAACACGTTAAAGTATTTTAGCACAAATAAAATAAGGGGTAAGGAATATAAAAGTAAAAAAGTTAGGAGAGGAAAGAGGTAAACATGCCAGAAAACATATTTGCCCTGTCTATCAAAATATTAACATGCTGCCTTAGCTGCTGCAAGTGCTTCTTCATAATTTGGTTCTTCTGTAATCTCAGGAACTGTTTGCTTGTAAGCAATTTTTCCATCTTTTCCTACTACAAAAATGACTCTAGCAGTAACACCAGCCAAAGGACCATCAGCCAAAAGTACACCATATGCATTTGCAA
>CAZEUM010000151.1:0-3572 GCA_964514765.1 uncultured Sulfurovum sp. | reverse complement strand
ATACATACCGTCGTTTTTCCTTCTCCTCCAATGGTTGAAGTCACCAATATAGTATTTGCACCTCTATAATTAGACATAAACTGAAGATTTGTACGTAAGTTTCTAAATGATTCGGCCACAGCTGATTTAGGAGAGAGGAAGACCTTTAGTCTATCTTTATCATTTTTATTTATGTTTGGAATACTTCCCAACAAAGGTACTTCTGTAGCCTGCAAAACATCTTCTTCACATATAATGCGATTGTCAAGGTGCTTATGTAAAAATGCTAAAAAAAGTCCCAATATAAGTCCCAAAAAGGAGCCAATCAACACAAACATTATACGTTTTGGTTTAATAGGTGTATTGGATAAAAGTGCCCTATCTAAAATCCTATTTTTACTTACTGTCGAAGCTTTAACTACTGCGGTTTCCAATCTTTTTTCAAGCAAATATGAATAAATTTTTTCATTCACAACAAATTTACGTTGTAAGTGACCAAATATTCTTTCATCTGCTGGTAATTTATTGAGTAATTTTTGCTGTTTCAATATAGATTGTTCTATAAGTACTTTTTTATTTTTGACACTGTTTTTTAGATTTTTTATTGTAATAACAATATTTTTTTTAAGCATAGAAATATTTTTACTAAGTTTAACAACCTCCGGATACATCTCCGTATAATCCTGTCCAAGTGACCTTTTTTTAATAATAGCAGCCTGCAACTCTTTAACCATAGAGCTTACAGGAGACTCTGCCATCCCCACACCTAAAACAGAGATAGTCTCAATGTTTTTACCAGATTTAACCTGCCTATAAAGACTAGCTAACATCTCTTCATCTATAGAGATTTCAGACAGTTGGGTCTCATAAGTTGCGATACGTACAATGACCATTTCAGCTTTTGCACTTAAATCAACAGTTTTTCTTGTTCTTTTAAACTCTTCAACCTTAATGGCAGAGCTTTTTAGATTGGCCATTATATTTTTTAGTTGCCTATCAATAAACGCTAGTTTGCGTGTTGCCTCACGAGTCTTTCTCTCTACATTTTGCTCTATGTATGCTTCAGCTAAGGCATTGGTAAATTCTTGAGCACGTAAGGCTACATTATCAGTATAAGAAATACCTAGTATCGTAGAAAATCTTCCTCGTAAACCTACACTAACCTCACCGTGTGCTGTATCATATTTCTTAATTACAAAACGATATGCCTCATCTTTTGCTTCTTTCACTTTCACAATATTTAGGTGAAAATGTGCTGTCTCAATTTCTTTGCCATACAAAAGAGTCTCATCATAACTCCATGTCTTTCCATTAGTACTATCTCGAGCCTCATTTACTAGCAAACGATATCTTTTTTCATCTAATGGATAAAAATCAAAAGAGATACCATGACCTCTAAGCATACCTACCTTAAATGGTGAATCTTTATATATCTCTATCTCTCTAAATTGTCTGGTCGTATAATACAAGTGTGTAAAATTTACTTTTTTAAATGCCTTATCTGACAAGAATCTAGATTTTATGATTTCAATCTCTGTTTGTGAGTTCATACCACCAATGTCCATAGCCGCAGAAAGCATATCTTGTCCCATGTCTGCACTTTCTATGCCAACTTCAACTGTTGCAGAAGCTTGGTAAACATTGGGTTTAAAATAAGCAATATAGCTACTTACTATTGTAAATACAATGACAAAAAATAAAATCATCCATTTATATCTTAAGAGTGTTCTAAATACTTCTTTAATGTCTATTTCATCTTCATCTATTTGTACTTTATTTGTATTCATTTTTGTCCTTAGATAAATTTAAAAAACTAAAATTTATACATTACTCCTACAGTAAAAGCATCTGTATCTACTTCTGTCGCACCAGTAAAATTCAGACCATCCATGGCATTTCCAACATTGACATACTCAGCATACACACTCCAATTGTCTTTGTATTTATAATTTCCTTCATGAGAAGTTTCCCTAAAAGTATAAGAAAATCCAAGTCCCCATTGAAAACCTGTTCCATCAACATGTGTAAGAGTATGATTGGTGCCATTTATTTCTATGCCCCCATACCCCAGTAGTGTATACACAGCAAAATAATTATTTCCTTCTCTCCTGTCTTCATCATTTTCAAATTTATACATAGGTTTTACAAAGAGACCCCATTGATTATTCATTTTAATTACATCTTCACCTGAAACACTAAAAGCGTATCTTCCCTCTAGTGAAAGATAATCATTAATGGCATATCCTGCAAGTAATGCTGCATTACAAAGTCTATCTTGACCACCTGTTACAGCAAAGATATTCATAGCTACAGAAGTATCTCTTACACTCATTGCAGATATTCCTGCACCAACATATAAACCTTTTTCATCTATCTCATCTTCTACAACAGGAATAAGGGCTCCCTCTGCAAATCCTAAACTGCTCATTGCTACCAGTGAAAGTATTATTTTTTTCATTATTTTTCCTTATTGTAAAGTGGCGGATTCGCATACCAAGCGAATACCCTAACTAAAAATTGATTAAAGAGAGATATTATATCGAGATAGAACTAAAAAAAGATACTTCAATTAATGCCATTGCAAAAGCACTGGGGCGTTCACAAATTATAACGTCCCTATGGGCTAGTAACAAAATACTTTAAATCATCCTAAGTATTAGCATTTATTATTGTAATATTTTCTGGCAATTATTTTTTGGTCTTCTTTGTAGTCGTTACGCTTATCCATATAACTTTTATGGAATGGTGTTTGTGCATGCAATACCTTGTATTCAGATGTAAAAACACTTAACAGTACTCCTTTTGCTCTCGTAAAAAAATCTGCATGATCCAAACGTTTAATTCTCTCATCCCAACCTACAAGTTTAACACTTTGTGTTCTACCAATATAAAAATTGGCAACTTTATCCTGAACCACCATAGAACCAATGATGCTACCCACTGATTTTAAGGAGTTTTTATTTGTAGGATGAAGCGAAGAATCTTTGTATTTTGATGAAGTATACAAAGGTAGGTTTACTACCTTCCCACCCAATATATCAATCTCACTATAGCTATCTAATTTTTTTACTATAGGCTCCAAATCTGTTTTTCGGTAGAAAATAAAATCATCATCCAAGAGTAAAAAATATTTTGTCCTTACAGCATTTAATCCTTGTTTTCTTCCAGCAGACACACCACTGTCATAAGGTAAAACAATTGTTTGCACACCTTCTGTTTTAGAGGGAAACATACTATCATCAACAATAATAATTTTTACTTCAGGATAAAACCATCTAATACTATCAATGAGTCTTTTAAGTTCTTTTGGACGCTCAAACGTCTTTATAAGCATAGTAAGTTTTTCATTTACATTTTTACTATCAAAATTATGAGTAGATATACGATCCATAATTCTTTCAAAAAAAATTTCCATACCTAAGAACGATATAAAAATAGGTTTACCTATAAAAGTAAATTTACCTCGCTTAAGATGATAAAATAACTTTTTTATTATCACCTTTTAACACCAGAAAAAACCTCAAAAATAGCCTTCTTGTACTTCTCTATCACAAGTTTTTCATCAAACTCAGCTATGACTTTTTTCCTACCCC
>CAZEUM010000150.1:0-3575 GCA_964514765.1 uncultured Sulfurovum sp. | reverse complement strand
ACCTTGAAGAAAAAGGGGTGGTTTTTCAAATGGGTACAGAAGTTGTAGATATAGACTTTGATTTAAGTGATGATGAAAAAAGAGCTACAACACTTCATTTTAAAGATGAAAATACAATAGCTTTAGGTGAAAATGACTTTGTTTTCTTCACCAATGGCTCTATTACTGAAAGTACAGACAATGGAACTTGGGACAAAGCTGCAACACTTAAAGGCATAGATGAATCAGGTTCATGGAAACTTTGGAAAAAACTTGCAAATAAAGACAAGTCTTTTGGAAATCCTTCTCCATTTTGTGATAACATAGACCTACAAAAATGGTACTCTTTTACTGCCACGATGCAAGATAGTACCTTTACGGATTATATGGAAAACTTTTCTGGTAATGTCGATGGCACTGGAGGACTTGTGACGATGACTGATTCAAATTGGCTTATGTCCATAGTTATTGCACGTCAGCCCCACTTTCCAAATCAGCCTAAGGATATCAAAATATTTTGGGGTTATGGACTTTACCCAGACAAAAAAGGAAACTTCGTTCAAAAACCGATGTCAGAGTGTACAGGGGCAGAGATGTTAGAAGAGTTATATTATCATCTAAAGATAAAAGAGCTTATGAAACCTGTAACGAAAACAGGAAAAGTAAACTGTATTCCTATTGCTATGCCTTTTGTCGATTCTTTATTTATGCCTCGTACTTTAGGAGACAGACCAGATATTGTTGTAAAAGGTGTGAAGAACTTTGCCTTTTTAGGACAGTTTGCAGAAGCCCCTAAAGATTGTGTTTTTACAGTAGAATATTCTGTAAGAACAGCACAAATGGCAGTATATGGACTTTTTGAAAGTGATAAAGATGTACATCCTATGTATGACTCAGCACATAACCCAAAGTATTTACTTGCGGCACTTCAATCTATTCATCGTTAAGCTAAGTAAAAAATAGAGTGTAGCAGTACACTCTATTTTTTAAACACATTCCCTAGCATCCCTTTAATAGCTCCCTGCAAGTCAGCAGGGTAGATGACAAACTTAGAGTTTGGACTCTCGCTAATTTTTT
Organism: uncultured Sulfurovum sp.; assembly: GCA_964514765.1. Lineage (GTDB taxonomy): Bacteria > Campylobacterota > Campylobacteria > Campylobacterales > Sulfurovaceae > Sulfurovum. The sequence continues at coordinate 2,519 of CAZEUM010000150.1, read as the reverse complement.
CTAATGAGTTAATGTAACGGTCACCAAGCAAGAACATGGCTGGTAGTTCTTTGTCTTGGATGTTGTCGCTTATCATTTTAATGGCTTGCGCTGAGGCATTGGCTAAGACAATCTGTGCTTTGGCTTCACGCTCTGCAGCTGCTAGTTTACCGTCTGCTTCTAAGATGGCAGCATTTTTGTTACCCTCTGCTGTAGTTTCAATAGCACGTCTTTCACGCTCAGCTGCTGCTTGTCTTTCCATAGAGTCTTGCATGGAAGCTGATGGAGAAATGTCTTGTATCTCTACAGATTTTACTGTGACTCCCCAGTCTGCGACATCATCTACTATGGCATCTTTGAGTCTTGTTTTGATGGTCTCACGGTTTGAAAGTGCTTCATCTAGGGTCATTTCTCCTAAGATAGAACGAAGGGTTGTCATAACCAGTTGTTGTATGGCAAGTCTGAAGTTCTCTATGCCGTAGAGTGCATCTCTAGGGTTTGTAACACGTATGAAAGCCACAGCATTGGTTAAGATGACCGCATTGTCTCGGGTAATCACTTCTTGTTGAGGTATATCTAAGATGATATCTCGTGTGGTAATTTTTTGGCGAATAGCTTCTATGAATGGTATGATGATATTGAGACCAGGGTTAAGTGTTTTTGAAAATTTGCCAAGCTTCTCTACAATCCACTCTTCTCCTTGGGGAACAATATTGATACCCTTGTAGAGTGTGACGATGATACCAATGACCAATATAATTACTATATTTAATACTTCCATGTGTAATTCCTTTTATGTGTTTATGGGTTGAACTTCTATGAGTTGACCGTTAATTTGAACGATTTGAACGCGCGTGTCTTTGTGTATGTCTATTTTAGCTGTGGCATGCCAAGATGTGTTGCCAAGCACAGGTGTATCAAAAGTGACTTTACCTCTGCTGTGTGGCTGTATATCTTCTATAACAATACCTAGTGTATCAAGTCTATAGTTTGACTGCCCAGAGTCAGTAAGAGGTGCTTCCCTTAACCACTTGAACCAAGCGGCAATGGCAAGTATGGAAAGTGCCATCCACAGGGTAAGCTCTATAGTAAATGATATACCGATAAATGCATCTACTGCACCTACGGTAACAGCGGCAACACCTAATCCTAAAATAAAAAATGTACCTAGAACCATATCTAAAATTAGTAAGGCCACACCAAAGACAATCCAGTGCCACCACAAGATTGTCTCATTGAGCAGTGTTATCATGAATACTCCTTAATTTTATTAAAATTTATTATAGCATAAAAGATTAATACATTTAAAAGTGATATATAATAAGTATTATTTTGGTATAATCGCGAAATTTATTAAATTACCTAAAGGATAATACATGTCAACTTTAAATGTATATTACGACAAAGATTGTGATATTTCTATAATCAAATCAAAAATAGTAGCTATGATTGGTTTTGGTTCACAAGGACACGCACACGCTGAAAACTTAAGAGATTCTGGTGTAACTGTTGTTGTTGGGCTAAGAAAAAATGGTTCTTCATGGGCTAAAGCTGAAGCAAAAGGTTTTGAGACACTTACAGTTGAGGATGCGACAGCAAAGGCTGATGTGGTTATGATTTTACTTCCTGATGAAAATCAAAAAGAGATTTATGAAGCACAAATTGAGCCAAACCTTAAAAAAGGTGCAACTATTGCATTTGGGCATGGGTTCAACATCCACTATGGACGTGTAAATCCGACAAAAGACATCAACGTAACGATGATAGCTCCTAAAGCACCAGGTCACACAGTACGGAGCGAATTTGTAAAAGGTGCTGGTATACCAGACCTTATCGCTGTAGGTCAAGACCCATCAGGAAGCACTAAAGAACTAGCTCTTTCTTATGCATCGGCTATTGGTGGTGGTAGAACTGCTATCATCGAGACAACGTTTAAAGATGAAACTGAAACAGACCTTTTTGGTGAGCAAGCAGTACTTTGTGGTGGTGTAACATCATTGGTTCAAGCTGGTTTTGAAACATTAACAGAAGCTGGTTACGCACCAGAACTTGCATACTTTGAGTGTTTGCATGAGCTTAAACTCATTGTTGACCTTATGTTTGAAGGTGGTATTGCAGATATGAGATATTCTATCTCTAACACAGCTGAGTATGGTGATTATGTTTCAGGTAAACGTGTCATCAATGATGAGTCAAAACAAGCAATGAAAGACATCTTAACAGAAATTCAAGATGGTAGATTTGCCAAAGATTTCATCTTAGAAGGTCAATCAGGTTACCCTCGTATGAACGCAGAACGTGCAAATGATAAAGAAAAACTTATCACTAAAACTGGTAATTCTCTTAGAGAGATGATGCCGTGGATATCTGCTGGTAAAATAGTAAACCAAGATACTAACTAATCTTTTTACTTATTTCACTATACCTTTAGAGGATGTGTTCGGTCAGCTACTACTCGTAGCCTCCCTCTCATAAACCTCTAAATCTACAGCTAACTAAGAATTTTTTAATTAATTAGTTTTCTGTCCTCTCTTATTCAA
>CAZEUM010000149.1:0-3585 GCA_964514765.1 uncultured Sulfurovum sp. | reverse complement strand
ATTTAAATGGTAGGCAAGAGACAAAATATCTTTTGCAAAACGAACTTTGTTTAGACCATACACTTCGTGAAATGTCCGAAGATAGGCTTGAGTTGGCTCATATTCTTGGTTGATCATTTCAGAATAATGAGATTTCCCTGATTGTATTAATTTCTCTTTTTCTTCCATTGAAGTAAAGTCAATATCTATGACTTTGAGTAAAAATTCTACATCCTCTTCTAAATAACTTCCACTAAATATCAAAAAAAATCTCCTGAGTATCAAATTTTCTTGCTAACTTTACTTTTAGGTCAAAGTTTTGGGGAAGGGATGTTGTTTCATAACATATTATGACTTTATCATACTCCCTATCGAGAACATTATACAAAAAGTTGTCAATATTTTCAAAATAATTGTCTTTAAAAGAGATTTTAGAAGTTATGATACCATCAATATTAATTGGGCTTCTAGTCGTAGCTTGAAAATAAGTCTCAATACCATTATCTTCCAAATATTGTGCCAATAGATATGGAGCATACATAAATTCAGACGTACCTAAAACTAAAACTTTTTTTGATTTTAAAGCATTTAAGTCTACATGTTTTTTTACATTAATGTCTAGTTTTTTTGTAGCATATCTAGCAAAATTATAAGGAATAATATTTTCTAATGAGTGAATATCTTTGGCTTCTGATTTTATATTGCTATAAAACTCTTTATCATTTTTTTCAAAGCTAAAGTTCCCTTTATAGAGAGAATATATTTCAAAATTTAGATATTTTTCTCTTGACCAATCTAAGATACTCACAAGAGCATATTCTTCAACTTTTGGAAGCACTTTTTGAAAAGCTTGAATTAAATTATTGGCAGTATTTCCTGTGGTGACTTCATCATCTATGAGTATAATTCTTGTAATATTTTTCAATAAATCTTGAAGTGCTTCATCTTCTGGTACATAAAAAATATGGCTTGGAGCATGAGAATGCTCTTCTTTAAAAGATAGTAAAACTTTATGAGAGGTTTTAAATCTTGAAGAGTGCATATAAAAAGAATCTTTAAGATTGAGTACTTCAAAAACCCCTTGACCCAAAGCTGTTGCTGCTTCTGCAAAGCCTACAAAAAGGGTTTTCTTTTTACTTCTAGGGATTAACTCTGCCATTTCTTTATAAATAGTTTTCATAAGTGAAGGTTTTGATGGAATATGTTTCCCCAAAACCTTACTTACAAAGAAGAAACCTCTTTTTTTGTTGATACGAGAACTATAATCTACTAAACGCTCTAGGACTTGGTTCTTTTCAACTTTTAACACACCTGTTTTTAAGGTAATATCCATGCTTTAAAGTTCTTCTATCTTTTTTTTATTGGCTTGGAGAGAATGATAAGTGGCAATTGCTATGAATGTTATTCCTATTGTTCCTACAATTAGTTCATTGATATGCACAAACATTTTTGCAAACATCACCAAAGAAAGTGCCAAAATTGCATAATGAGCTCCATGTTCAAGATAACGATACTCTGTAAGTGTTTTCTTCTCTACAAAATAAATTGTCATACTTCTTACAAACATAGCTCCCATTCCTAGACCAATCATGATAATAAAGATATTAGAACTCAAAGCAAATGCACCTATGACACCATCAAAAGAAAAAGAGGCATCTAAGACTTCTAAATACAAAAAGCCCATAATACCACTTCTTACGCCATCAGTACTTAGAAGTTCATCTAAAGAGGCGATAAGTGAGTGCAAAAGTACACCTCCAAAATAGGCTAGGGCTACAGAAGCATTTTCTGTCATAGATACAAGATACAGACCAATAGACATGGCAATAATCATTTCAATGTTATTAACACTTCCTGCTTTATTTAGTGTCTTAGAATTCTCAATGATAGTAATCCACTTTATTTCTCTAGTTGTGTCAAATAGAAAGGATAAAAAGACCATTAATAAGAATGAACCGCCAAAGGCATAGATTAAAGTATCAACAGATTCTAAAGCGTTTTGATATTCTTTAGGCTCATTCAATGCTAAATTAAAGGTTTCCCATACGCCCATATTTCCTGCTACAGCAACAATTACAATAGGAAAAACAAAACGCATTCCAAATACAGCAATAGGAATACCAAAAGTAATAAATCGTTTTTGCCATTTAGGTTCCATAGTCTCCAACACTTTGGCATTAACCACAGCATTATCAAAGGATAGAGAAATTTCTAAAATAGCCAAAAGTGCTGTAATGTAAAGTGCATACCAGCTCCCTAAATAAAATGCAATTGCTAAACCAATAATGGTAACAATCATAGACGAATAAAAATACCTCATTATTTAATAGCACTCAATATTTTCTTTTGCATCTCAATTTCACTTGGGTCTAAGTTTCCATCACTCTGTGCAATATGAGCAATAAGTGCTTCTATCATCGGTGGATACTCGGGATAGGCTTTCATCTTACTTAATTCAGAGAGTAATTTTGCTTCCATCATTATCCATTTTGTTGTACTTTCTACAGCTTTTGACATCTCTTCTATGTGAAATTCATAAAGTTCTATGGCCTCGGTAGTAAGATTTAAATCATTAATTTCATCAATTTCATTAATTAATTCAAGTGTCGCAATAATCTCTTGCGTCTCAGCTTTTTTATCTGCCATAGTCATAAGTGCCATACTTACCACCAATGAATTAACAAACTTTTTTTCTTTGGAAAAACTCTCTGGTGTATATTGTCTAAACTTCTTACCTGCTTCACCATAAAGCTCACTTGTTTTACTTTTTATTTGATTCCAATCTAACATATTTAGTCCTTTTTTATTTTACTTTAATTTTTAATTTTCAAAAAACTTATCTACAAAGCCTTGAAGTCCTGAATTAAATCCTGTACCTACCGCTTTAAATCTCCAAGAACCAGATTTTTTGTAAAGTCGTCCAAATTCTATGGCTATTTCTGTGGAAAAGTCCTCATCTAAATCATATTTAGCAAGTTCTTTGTTGCTATCAATATCGAAAATACGAATAAATGCATTACTCACTTGTCCAAAGTTTTGATTCCTCTGTTCTGCTTCATCTATGGTTACAACAAATACTAGCTCTTCTATTGCTAAATCAAGAGAAGAAAGATTAATGGCTAAGCTTTCGTCATCACCGTCTCCTTCGCCAGTACGACTGTCTCCATTATGCTTCACGGCTCCATCAGGAGAAGTGAGATTATTGTAAAAGACAAAAAACTTTTCATTGGGGATTTTGGCATTAGCATTTATCATAAAAAGTGATGCATCCAAATCAAAATCAACGCCTGTATCACTATCATTTGTATCCCAACCTAAACCAATTCCTACATTTTGTAAACTAGGGGATTCTTTAGATAAATCTATGCGTCCACCCTTACTTAAATTAATACCCATAATTCTTTCCTTCGTTATTATTGTATACGCTTGAGAGTCTCAAACATTTTATTTTTAATACTATTTTGACACTCTAAAACCTACAACAAAGGTAGTATTTACTACCTTTGAAAACTTTATAAATGTTTTGATTGTACTGTTTCTAAGGTTTGTTGTAACTTTTTATCTTTTGTTGGTTCACCAATTGCAGAGAATTTCCACTCTCCATTT
>CAZEUM010000148.1:0-3587 GCA_964514765.1 uncultured Sulfurovum sp. | reverse complement strand
TACTCCTTTTAGGAAATTATAGCTGACTCCATGAGATTTTGGGACTAAACACATAAGTATATACTATTTTAGCGATTTAATAGTTTTGCTGGTGACTTAAGTGTTCTTTTGAGTATATTTAGTGGCAACAATAATATATCTTTTACACTAGAGGTTGTTACGACTGGTTTGTCTATAGTACCTGTTATTTTTAATCCTACTGTGATACTTTTGTTTTCTCCCATCAATATATACCCCAAAAGAGGAATACTACCGACTAATTTTCCAAGCCCTCTAGCTACCTTAATGGCAAGATTCATATGTATGGTTCTAGTTTCTAAATTTAACTCCCCTTCGCCCAAAATCATTGCAGATGCATTCTCAATATAGATAGAATCAAAAATAATTTTATCTTTTCCTATACGCCTATACTTAACAACACCTTCATTTATATTAAAGCCTTCTCTTGAATAACCTGGTTTTTGCAAAACTGCCAAAGCAGGAAGGGTATTGATAAAGGCTAAAGTATTGTTGTAGGCTTCAAAACCTTTCATGACCCCACCCTCAACTATAATATGTCCTTTCATACTTTTTTCAGGATTTCCAAAAGTTTTAATAGAATAACGCCCATTATACAAACCATTGAAATTAATCATAGGATGTAAAATTTTATCTTTAATTCTAAATGCCTGCATGGTTAAAATATCTTTTTTCATTGAAAATTTTATAATATCTCCAGCAGCACTTCCCATAGCTTTAATATCACCATTTTTTTTCACTTCAACATCATAACTATCCATCAATAAACGATAATATTTATATCGTAAATGACTGTTTTTTCCCAATATAACTAAGGCAGTACCTTTCTTCTTCTTTAAGCTTTTGGATTTAGGTTTTTTGAGTTCTTTATTTTCTATTTTTAAGAACTTGTCAAGATTTATATTTAGCTTATTTAGCTTAATTCTAGACTTGTCTTTATTGTAATGAAAACGTTTATTAAAGGCAAAAAAATCTAAGTCTTTTGGGCTTGCTGTACCCTCAAAAGGTACTATTGTTTTACATTGGTCTTTTTTTTCATATAAAAAACATGATGATATATTCAGACTACCTTTGAAAAAATAGCTCTTAAAATCTTTTGTTCTAAGCTCTATATTTCCATCCTCTTTAAGTGGACCTATCTCTGCTAAATAGGGTTTTATTTTTTTAAAGTTACGAATGTTTATAGTTGTATAATTAGGTTTATTAAGTAAAGTCAGTGAAAATTTTTCTATGCTAATTTTCGTATTGTTTTTATAATTTATACTAACAGGGATGCTTTCATTTTTTAAAATAAAAAATGTTTCTTCTTTATTTCCAAGTTCTATACGTGTTGCATTAAAATCCAAAACTGCATTTTTACTTGCTAAATTAATGTTACCGTTAACCTTTCCTTCAAATTGTGTATCTTTCAAAACAATATCCTTTAGGGTAATGATAGCATTTTGGTATTGGAGACTTCCTTTTACAATAGGGAGCTTTATGTTCTTTAACCATATGTTACCTCGCGTAAAATTTACATCTACAGAAAAATCCTGATAGGCACTTTTTAATCCTATATCTGCCATAAAAAGCACATCAACACTAGCAGATTTTTCATCTATGGGCAAAACAATATCATAGGCTTTTAATAAATGCTGAAACCGCGTATCAAAATGTGTATTGATACGCATCTTTAATTTTACATTGGTATTTTCATTCAGTAAATTAAGTACACTTACTTCACTGCCTTTTAGACTTAAGCCCTCAAAACTTGGGTCTTTTAAATCGAAATAAACTTCTCCACCTTGATAACGTAATAGAAAAGAAGATGTCAAGATAGGTGCTAAATTTTCTTTAAAATGAATTTTAACATCTGAAAGAAGCATTTCTCCTTTTAAGGCATTTACATCTAATATAAATTCTCCTTTTTCTATCATGCCCTTACCTTGTATTGAGAGAAGTTTATAGTCTTTGGCTTCTACTTTTTCAACAATCCAAGAGCGTAAACCTTCTTCAAGAGAAAAAGAATCTATTAGCGGCATAAGATTAGAAAAAGTCTCACTTTCTAAGCTAAAATCTATCTCTGCATCTTTTTTATTGGCAGAAAATTTTCCTTGAATGTCATAAGCAGTAAAATCACCTTCTGTTTTTAACATATGATTACTCAAATCATAACTTAGTTTACCCGTTATGTGTACATTATCTTTTTTCAAATACAACAAAGAAATGTCAGCTACCAATGTCTCTCCCACTTTATGTACATTTCCTGCTATTTCATAGTCATTGCTCGTAATATACAAGACATCATCAACAAACATAATATCTAACTTGTTATTTTCAAAATGAACGTTTTTTAAATCAATACTCTCAAAATAACTAAGCAGATGTTTTATCTGTGTGAATATTTTGTCTACATTATCGAAAGATGGTTTTTCTTTACGCTGAGGCAAGGTAATATTATTGGCTTTAAGGGTAAGCTTTTTATCGAGCTTGATGTATAATTCATTTATATGATAATCACCTACTTTTAGTGTATTGACTTGAATACCTACTAAAAGCCATACGAAGAGTGCAAGAAAAAGGATAAACAAAGCAATGAGTATATTACGTAAAAAGCGATGGATTGCATGGGCAGAACATATCATGGTCATTTTAATCATATCTTTTGCCTTTTATACAAGTATTCCTATCAAAACGACACGAACTATTTTAGTGCCCCAAGGCTCCATTACATATATTATATCACAGCTAACAAAAAAAGGCTATGCCCTTAGCTCAATCGATAAATATATCTTGGTTTTGATGGGACAACCTCAAAGTGGCTGGGTTGACTTAGAGCAAACGCAAATGAATCGCATAGACTTTCTCCATAAGCTTACTACAGCTAAGGCAAAAATGGAAGAAATTACCCTCATCCCTGGTGAAACCACTGTACTTTTCCTCTCTTCATTAGCCAAAGATTTAAACCTCAATGAAGATAAATTAAACAGGTATTACAAGGCCTTATCTCCCTACCCTGAAGCAGGTATTTATGCGGACACGTACTACATACCTTACGGTATGAATGAAAAACATCTCATACATTTTTTACTCTCCTCTTCTAACAAGAAATATACACAAATTTCAAAGAAAGTGTATGGCAGTTATGAGAAAAAAAGATGGCTACGCATACTTACCATTGCTTCTATCGTACAAAAAGAAGCTGCCAATACAAAAGAGATGCCTCTTGTCTCTTCTGTTATTTATAACCGTTTAAAAAAGGGAATGCGCTTACAAATGGATGGTACATTAAACTATGGAAAGTACTCGCATATTAAAATTACCCCAAAACGCATCAAAACTGACACAAGTAGATTTAACACTTACAAACATAAAGGTTTGCCACTTTCACCCATAGGTTCGGTGAGCTTTAATGCTATTAGGGCAGCCATGAAACCAGCAAAAACAAAGTACCTTTATTTTATGAAAAATGCACAAGGCACACATGACTTTACAAGTACGCTTAAAGAACACCGTGCCAATATTAAAAAAGTACAATCATCCTCTAAAAAGTAACTGCCATACATTAAGGATAAACATAGAGATGAAAC
>CAZEUM010000147.1:0-3590 GCA_964514765.1 uncultured Sulfurovum sp. | reverse complement strand
CCCATGTCTCTCCAAAATAAAAACTAAACCATGCCCTCTATCCTCAACCCCCTTTCGCCACCCAAGCCGCAGCCGATCATACCACCCATGCCTCCACCCATAGCACCCATAGCACCCATAGCATTACTTGAAGTAGCTACAGTAACATTCGCCGTACTTCTTCCTGTTCTTGTTCCAGAAATATAATGCATTCTAAATGTTCTCGTTATCAAATATGATATCTTAAGTTTATTACCACGCAAAGTATAGTGTAGGTCGTGATCTTTAAGGATTGTATTTAAAAAACCTTTAAATGTACTGTTTTTTAATTTTACATAATAAATATTTTTATTCATACGTATTTTGGCTGCATCATCTTTAATTATAACGGTTAGTCCACAAGTATCTGCAAGATTATCAATGACATCTCCTATGGTTAATTTACTATCAATGGTGACAGAAAATAATTTTGTAGAACAGTCGTTTGCAACAAGACTATTTGTTAACCCCATTAGTACTGTTACTAATGTAAAAAATGTGACCCCTGCTTTTTGTATTATTTTCATTTCATTACCTTTCTTCTAGTTTGATAAAATCATCTCTTTTTTTACGAAGATATAACTTTTTAATATGATTAGCATTACGAAGTACCACACCTCTTTTTCCTATGAACTTTAAGGTATACCCCAAAATTTTATCATCTACACTAACCCATGAGTCATTTATATATGCTTTATTGTTTACAATGGAATGTAATGACATTTTTGCATCTTTTTTTTCAATTTTTTTTACTGCTACTACAAGAGTATCATTGTTTTCACCTATAATAAATGGTTCTTTTGTGCTGTTCAAAGTATCTAAACCAACACCAATTCTTTTTTTATGTATTTCATACACCATTTTTTCTATTTGCTTTGGCGAAAGATATGCACTTAAAAATACTGTAAGAAATACAAGTAATAAAGTTATTTTTTTCATTAGTGATTAATCCCCCATACTGAGATGTGAATGTCTGCATGTAATTCAGATGTATTCTCATCAAGAGATAACTCTGTTTTAAAAATATCTGTCACCAGTACATTTTGCTCAAGTTCATTCATGAATTTCACAATGTTTTTAAATTCACCTTGGGTACCTACTGCAATTTCAAGTACATGTCCAAAACTACCATTATGATCGACATATTCGCTTTCTATATACTGGATACCTATATTATGTATTTCTGCTTTGTGGGTAATTGAGTTTAAAAACTTAGACCAACTTTTCTGGTTAAATAACATATCTGATAATTTTTCTAAATTTGAGTCTATAAATTTAATATTATCATCTAACTTAACAATTTGTTGTTTTTTTCTCACTATATCCTTGTCAAACTTTTTCACATAATATTCGCGGTCTCCACTTACGGTAATAAAGTTTAGATACTTAGTGTTGTCTGCAATGCCTATTTGTATACTTTGTTTACTTCTCTCACTTTTATTATACAAATCTTCCGTATAAGGCAAAAGAAAATCATAAGCAATATATCCTATAATTCCAGCTACCCCTGCAATTAGCAACCATTTTTCACTCTCTTTTTTTGGTGCAAAATAGGCATCTAGTTCTTCTAATTTATCTTCTAATAATTTCATTTTAGTTCAACCTTTAATAGACCTTTGTAGTAGTGTTTAACAGGGTCTTTTTCAATACGTTCAATATCAATCGATTTTAGTTCTTTAAAATGGGTTTCAGATATATATTTAATTAACTCTGTCATTTTTCTATCATCTGTACTAAGCAAAGATATAAGTAACATATCATTATCTGTTTGTATACTATCCACCTTTACTTCATACTTATCTAATTGCTCTGCAATAGTATGAAACATACCAGATTTTAAGCGATAATTAACCTTTTTGTCATAAATTGTGCTAAGCGTTTTACTCTTCCCATTATAAATACCTGCTAGGTTTTGTATTTTTTTATCTAAAACACTAATTTGACTCTTTTTCCCACCAATAATCTTTTTATACTTTGTGGCCTCTACTGTTAATTTATCATTTTCTATTGTGAGTGCAAAAATTTTAGCATCGCTGACATACGAGCCAACCAAATACATTAAAGGGTATGCAAGACTCAAAGAAATTGCTGCAAAGGTAGAAATTATAAATTGACCACTTGCGCGATTTATAAAAGCTGGGGCACGAGGGTACATAGTGATATTCACAAATGAAGATTCATTTTCAAGGTATTCAAACGAAGCCAAAAGCATCAAGTACTGTAGCTGATCTATATACCATTCTTCATTGCTTAGATTATAGTTGAAATTCAAATCTGTTGAGTTTAAACCAAGATAATTTTGACTATAATCATCCAAGCCAATAATCGGCCCTCTTTGGCTTCCAATAAACATTTGATCAATATTCTCTAAATTAAATGCTCTTTTTGCATAAATAATAATATCATTTATGGTAATAAAAACTTCAGAAAATATTTTTATAAAATTCTTTTGATAGTCATTATTGCTTGTTTTTAGTCCCTCAGATTCTAAAATTGTATAAAACTCTTTTTCGTCTACTTTTTCACCAACAGCTTCACAATACTTATCATAAATTTGTTCTAATGAAAAGTCTATTGATTTAGAGTAAAGATAGTCTCCGCCTCTATAGATAGTAACAAAAGCATCATTATGTGTAAAATACACAAAACAATGTACACTCTTGTCTTCTAATATTTCTTTGATATAAAGTGCTTTGTACAGTAAAGGAGCAGGAACAATAAGATCTAAATACTTTGTTTCTTCTTTAACAGAAAGAAAAAGCGAATCAAGCTGTTCAGGTTCAGCTACAAATATATTATAAATTCGCTCCTCTTCTTCACTTTCAATCTCCAAAGATGAAATAACATAGCTTCTTGCTTGATCAAGTCCTATCTCCTCATAAGCTTTAATCTCAATAATATCTTCGATATCTTCTTCCGGAATACTTCTACTTATGCGTACCGTTGCAATAATGAGGTCTTTGTTGTTTACATAAGAAGTAACAAAGTTTGAAGTATTATAAGTGAGTTTATTTAAGGGTTTAAAAATATCATCTTTAAAGACGTAGCTTTTATCTGTGTATGTATTTAGTGTAATAATATTTTTTACTGTCGATTGTGACGAACTTTTTTTCAAAAACATTCTAGACTTCCTTGTTTGTTAAACAATTATATATGTTATAATATTAAAACTATCTTACAAATAGAAATTATGGATAAAGCACTTAAAGGCTATACCGTTAAACTATTACCCCACTAAGTGAATACCCAAACTTTTGAAAGAGTGAGAGGAGGTAAGATGTGAGTGAAAAAAGCTGTAGGACTAACTAGTTAATTCAAAGATTTTTTTGCTTGCAGATTGCCTTCTCTCACTCTTCCCAAAGGGTACAGTGCTTTTGCCCATACTCTGCGTTAGATTTTCTCGAATTCGCTAAGGCGAGTCCTTCAAAAATCTGCCTTGATTATGAACAAAATCACAGCATCAAAAATTTGGGTATTCACTTAGTGGGGTAATATGAAACTTTAGACGTATCCAAAGGACATATGATGAGTATTTTACTTCTTTATAATTATCAGAAAAAACTCAAAGCTTT
>CAZEUM010000146.1:0-3598 GCA_964514765.1 uncultured Sulfurovum sp. | reverse complement strand
CTTAGAGATTTGATTGATTCATATGATCAAGGGTTAATACATCATTCTCCTTGACTTTTTAGTGGCTTAAGAAATCTTGGAAATATTATATCCATCTTATTTGGCTGGATACCATGTTGGTGTAATCTACAATTTAACCGTTTAGCAGAAGTTAAAAATTCTAAATTTATATGTTATAATCTTTTTATGAAAAAAATTACGCTACTCTTTTTACTTTTAAACACATATATATTATCTAATATCAATGCTGTAGTAAGCATTTTGCCACAAAAAACTTTTCTAAAAGCCGTTGGTGGGGAGAAGGTAAATGTAACCATTATGGTACAACCTGGGAATTCTCCACATACCTATGAACCAAAACCTTCTCAAATGATACAAATAGCAAAAGCAGATTTGTACTTTACTATAGATGTTAAGTTTGAAAATGTTTGGTTAGTAAAATTTAAAAACTTAAATCCAAAAATGAAGGTGATTGACCTTGCAGATAACATTATAAAAATATCAATGGCAAGCACAAATGATAAGCATCATCATGAAAGATATGACCCCCACATATGGACTTCCCCAACCAATGTAAAGACAATAGCTAAAAATATTTATAATGCTTTGGTAGAACATGATGCCATAAACAAAGACTATTATAAAAAAAACCTAGAGAATTTTTTAGCTACCATCGAGAAGACAGATAGAAAAATAATAGACATACTTTCAGTACTCAAATGCCCAAGAAAGTTTATGGTATTTCACCCTTCTTGGGGTTACTTTGCAAAATCCTATAACCTAGAACAGATAACTATAGAGACTGAAGGTAAAGAGCCAAAACCTAGAGCACTTATATATTTACTAGAAAAAGCAAAAGAAGAGAAAGTGACAGCCATATTTACCCAGCCTGAATTTTCTGATTCTGTTGCTAAAATTATCGCAAATGAATTACATATCCCTGTAGTAAAAGTAAGTCCTCTTGCACCTAACTGGTCTGAAAACCTTATAAGTATCGCTCATAGCATCTCAGGAAAAGAGTGAATGATTGTCATAGAGATACAAAATCTTTCTTTCGCTTATGAGAAGCAAAACATACTCGATGCTATCAACTTAAAAGTTAAAGAAAAAGATTTCTTAGCAATCGTTGGTCCCAATGGTGGGGGTAAGTCCACCCTACTAAAATTGATATTGGGTATCAATCCTTTACAAAATGGCTCACTCTGCGTTTTGGGTAAAAAACCTTCACAAAGTCTTACCAAAATGGGGTATGTCCCTCAAAACACCAATGTAAATACAGATTTTCCCATTAAAGTAATAGAAGTAGTAATGATGGGGTATGTCAGAGGGGAAAGACCTCTCTTTGGCTATGCTAAAGATGAAATACTCTGTGCCATGGGTGCATTGGAACAAGTTAACATGCAAGACTTTGCCCAGACAAAAATAGGCTCACTTTCTGGTGGTCAACGTCAAAGAGTGATGATAGCCCGTGCCTTATGTGCCCATCCTCAGATACTCCTACTTGATGAACCAACTTCAAGCATAGACATCACAGGACAACGTAGCATATATGAACTTTTAAAAGTGCTTAATGAAGACATAACAATTATCGTAGTAAGTCATGATATTTCTGTCATACTTGAATATGTAAACAAAGCTGCCCATGTCAACAAAACACTCTCTTGTCATGATGTCTCAGATAAAAAGCAAATCTCCCATACACATGGAACGGACAAACATTTTTGTGAAATTGAACTCCTTCAAATGTTGAGTTCAGAGAGTTGTGAGACTTACCCTTCTGAAAATATACCAAAATGGAGAGAAACGAAATGATAGAAGCTCTCCAATTTGAATTTATGCAACATGCTCTACTTGCAGGACTACTTGTAAGTTTTGCCTCAGGCATCATAGGCTCACTCATTGTGGTAAACCGTATGGTATTTTTAGCAGGTGGTATTGCACATACCTCTTATGGGGGCATCGGTTTAGCTGTCTTCTTTGGCTTACCTATTTTTCTAGGTGCATCACTTTTTGCTGTAGCTGCTGCCCTACTCATTGCCGCATTAACACTAAAAAAACGACACCGTATGGATACCTTCATAGGGCTTATTTGGGCTGTAGGTATGGCTATTGGGGTAATATTTGTAGATTTGACACCAGGCTATAATGTTGACCTTATGAGCTACCTTTTTGGCTCTATATTGGCTGTAAGTAGCGAAGATTTGTATTTTATGGCTGTTCTACTGGCTATCATACTTTTTGTCGTAACCTTTTGGTATAGAGACATACTTGCAGTCTCTTATGACTCCGAGTATGCAGGATTGCGTGGGGTAAATGTAAAGTTCTTTTACACGCTGATACTTATACTTTCTGCACTAACTGTAGTCATAGCCATTAAAGTTGTAGGACTCATTTTGGTTATTGCCATGCTTACCATCCCAGTCTACATCGCAGAAAAGCTTTCAAGCAGCCTCTTTTCTATGATGTTTATCTCTGGTGCCATTGCGACACTGTTTACACTTGTGGGATTATGGATGTCATATACCTATGACCTAACTTCAGGTGCTTCTATTATCATGGTATCTGCGATTTCATTGGGCGCTTTTTTACTTTTTTATAGAGGAAGATAATATATATATGTTTAGTCCCAAAATCTCATGGAGTCAGCTATAATTTCCTAAAAGGAGTAGATTTATGGGAAATATACAACATGCTAATGCCAAGATAACACCACGAACCAGAAAAGAAATACAAGAGTCTAACCAGAGTTAACGGTAAGACTTTCTTTAAATCCAAAAATAATCATAAAAAAAGAGTACCATATTGTTTATATTCATATAGATATATCAGAAGTGCATAGATGAGAAAGGTAAAACTTATATGTTCGTAGCTATAGACCATGCTACTAAATACACTTATATTTGTAAGGCATCACTCAAAAGTGCCAAAGAACTAGAAAATATGCCTCCTATCAGTTACACAATGGCAATAAATACATTAAGTATTACAATAATAAAAAGATTTTTACTACTTAGATTTCCATGGTCATAGGTGGTGATATCCTGATATTAATTTTCTTTTCTAGCTTCAAAGAATAATATTTAAATTTATAAAAAGTTATGGGTTACAAAGCAAATGATTATGCAATTATTTAGTTAGCACCATACTAATTAAAAATTATAGTTAGCACGTACAATTAAAATATCAAAACTATAATCAGTCTGATCTTCTCCAATATCTTCATATATATCATCTACACGTGCATAAATGGCTTCAATATCCCATTCTTTAGAAGGTGCATACGAAAAAGTAAAGTTTT
The DNA here is from genome assembly GCA_964514765.1 of uncultured Sulfurovum sp. GTDB lineage: Bacteria > Campylobacterota > Campylobacteria > Campylobacterales > Sulfurovaceae > Sulfurovum. Next base: position 300 of record CAZEUM010000146.1, on the reverse strand, counting down.
GCTCTTTGGCTTCATAGTCTTCTCCTGCTTGAAAATCCCCATAATCATACGCTAAACTAAGCCCTTTTGCTCCTAAGGAAGAAAAGTCATATGCTATGCTTCCTTTCCATGCAGTAGTATCATGATGAAGTGTGAGTACAGTTGCTGTCATCTCGAACATATTAACAAAACCAGCACCTCCGCCCAAGCCAGTAAAATACTCTCTTCCATCAAGAACTTCAGTATGGTTAAATGCTACTCCCAGAGTAAGTCCATCTAGACCTAATTCTGCCATAGCCCCATAGAGTGTACCTTGAAAGC
>CAZEUM010000145.1:0-3606 GCA_964514765.1 uncultured Sulfurovum sp. | reverse complement strand
ATATTATTCCTATCATTGAAGAGGTTGCAAAAGCATTACATATAGAGTATGTAGACTTGGATGATATTGATATTGATATGAAGTTATTTGCGCAAGCACCCTACAAGCAATTACTTAAATTTAATATTATTCCCATTGAAGAAACTGACTTAAATGTGCTTATTGTTTTTGATGATCCTCTTGATATGGCAGCTCAAGATGCGATTCAAAGACTATTCCCTAAGAAACCTATACGTATTGCTATTGCAAAACCTTCACAAATTAATGCACACTTGCAACGACTTGAAATTAATGAGAGTATAAAAGGTTTGGTTTCAGATATACGTAAAGATTTAAGTTTAGAGGGAAATACTGATGAAACAGATGAATCACCAGCTGTTTTAAAATTGATTGAAATTATTTTAAAGTCATCTATTTTTGCAGGTGCAAGTGATATTCACATTGAAGCTACAGAAAAATCTTGTATTATTAGAACACGTATTGATGGAATATTACGTCAAAGTTTTACCTTTGATAAAGATATTTTCTCCCCACTTGCTTCACGAATGAAGTTACTTTCAAACTTAGACATAGCAGAAAAAAGAAAACCACAAGATGGTAGATTCTCCACTACTGTTGCTAAAAAAGATTTTGATTTTAGGGTTTCAACACTACCCACTATCTTTGGTGAATCCATTGTTTTAAGAATTTTAGATAAATCTAAAGCGATGATTAAACTTGAAGAAGCAGGGATGAGTAAGTTTTGTTATGATAGATTTGCAGAATCTATCAAAGTACCTTATGGAATAGTGCTTGTTACAGGTCCTACTGGGTCAGGTAAAACAACCACACTATATGGTGCATTGAATGCTATTAAAGATGTAAAAGACAAAATCATTACAGTCGAAGATCCTGTTGAGTACCAAATGGCTGGATTACAACAGGTACAAGTACGAGCCAGTATAGGATTGAGTTTTTCTGATGCCTTGAGGTCTATATTAAGACAAGATCCAGATAAGATTATGATTGGGGAAATTAGAGATAAGGAAACATTACGTATTGCCATTCAGGCTGCACTTACAGGTCACTTAGTGCTTTCAACCTTGCATACAAATGATGCTATTTCTGCGGTAACAAGAATTTTGGACATGGGTATTGAAGAGTATTTGGTCTCAGGTGCCTTGGTTGCCATTCAAGCACAAAGATTGGTACGTAAAATATGTACCTATTGTAAAAAAGAGACCGTACTTCCTGAAACCCTTTTGAAAGATGTACGACAATATCTTCCCGAAAAACCTATATTTTATGTAGGTTCTGGATGTAAAGAGTGTGGACATAGTGGGTATTCTGGCAGGGAAATGATCTCTGAAGTATTAACCATTTCTGAAACTTTTTCTAGACTTATAGCCAATAGTGCTTCGAAAGAAGAAATGACAAATCAAGCGATGGAAGAAGGGTTTATTAATATGTTTGAAGATGGTGTGCATAAAGCTTTAGAGGGTAAAACAACGATTGAAGAAATTTATAGAGTAGCAAGGTTATAAGATGAAATATTTTAATGTAACTGTTATGGAAAAAGGCAAGAGAAGACAGGAGATAGTTAAATCTGAGCATAAAATGTCTGCAATTAAAATAGCCAAACAAAAATTTCCTAGAACAATGGTCGTGAAAGCTACAGAAACATCTGCACCTCTTGAAGATACGATATCTAATCTTTTTTCAGGCTTACAAAAAAGTATGAAGAAGAAAATACCTATAGCTGATAAAATATCTACTATTAGGCAGATAGCTGTTATGACTGATGCAGGAATACCAATCAACGACACATTGGAAGATGTTGCAGATAACACAGAAAATAAACAGTTAAAAGAGATATATGCTAAAATGAATAGTGATATCCTTGCAGGTAATAGTATGTCTGATGCTATGGAACCCTACACGGAGCAGTTTGGGCATGTTGCCTTGGCAATGACAGACCTTGGAGAGAGAACGGGTAATATCTCTGAGTCTTATCATAAGCTAGCAGATATCTTAGAAAGTATTAGAGACAATACCGCAAAATTTAAAAAAGCAATTCGTGGTCCATTAATCACCTTGGTTGCAATGGGTATAGCCTTCACTATACTTATTATGGTAGTTGTACCAAAGTTTAAAGACATCTTTTCTAAATTTAAAACGGAGCTACCACTGCCCACGCGTATACTTTTACAACTAGAATGGGCATTTTCTAATTATGGTTTGTATATTCTTATTCTTTTGGCTATAGGTATTTTTGCCTTGAAATTTTTCTATAAGAATAACAAAGATTTTAAATATAGAGTAGATAAAATATTGATTCATCCTAAATTTTATCTTATAAACAAAGCGATATATCTCTCTACTATGCATAAGTACAACCTAGTATTTGGTGAACTTGTAAAATCAGGTATTCCTGTGTCTGAAGCCCTTGATACGGCTGTGGGAATGGTTGATAACCTTGCAATGAAAGAACAGTTATTGACAGTGAATGCTAACATTGGACGAGGAATGAGTTTGGCTGAAGCCTTTAAAATTACGGGACTTTATCAAAATATGTTGTTACAAATGATAAAAGCAGGTGAAGCAGGGGGGCAACTAGACGCAATGCTCGATAAAGTAATACAGTATTATGACATGGAGTTTCAAGACTTGATTGATAATCTTTCAGCATACATAGAACCTATTATGATGTTCTTTATTGCAGGGTTAGTGCTTTTAATGGCACTTGGTATCTTTATGCCTATGTGGGATCTTGGTAAGGCGGTTAAATAAAGGGCTAGAAGAGAAAGAGAATAATTTCTCTTTCTCTAAATTTTTATGCTCTTTTCTTATAGATAAGCTATTAAAGTATATGATGCCTCATAGCCTTATCTAAATCCTCTGGCGTATCAATGCCAAAACTTTCTGTCTTTACTTCTGTCATGGCAATTTCATAACCATAGTATAATGCCCGCAATTGCTCTAATTTTTCTATATGTTCAAGTGGAGAAGTATTTAACATACAAAATTTATGTAAGGACTTCATGCTAAAACCATAAATACCAAGATGTCCTTTATACTTGTCAAAATGATGGTCTCTTGGGTAGGGTATTTTTGCTCTTGAAAAATAAAGTGCGATATCTGCTTCATCTGTGACTACTTTAACTATGTTAGGGTCATCTGCTTCTGGATTGCTAATGAATTTATAACATGAGTTCATAATTACATGGGTATTATCTTTATTTTTTTTTGTAAGATTATATATTGCCTTTATAACCTCTGTTTCTATAAAAGGTTCATCTCCTTGCACATTGATAATGATTTCATCTTCTTGAAGTTGAAGTTTTTGTGCAGCCTCATAAATACGGTCTGTACCACTTTGATGGTCTTCTTTAGTCATGATAGCTTTGATCTTGTATTGTTTGGCGATATCTATTACTTCTTGTGAGTCAGTTGCTATGGCTACGGCATCTATATCCTCAACTGCTTTAGCGGTACGAATGACCATAGGCATACCTCCTATATCTGCTAAAACCTTGTTTGGAAAGCGACTAGAGCCTATGCGCGCAGGAATAATAATCATGGTAAATCCTTTGTGTTAATTGCTATAATTTTACACTTTATATGCTA
>CAZEUM010000144.1:0-3615 GCA_964514765.1 uncultured Sulfurovum sp. | reverse complement strand
CATCTCAGAAGAGATACGAACAAGCTTGTCCTTTTCAAGTTTAGCACAAAGCTCCTCTTTTTTATCGTTGGCTATTTTTACGCCATCTATGAGGATATTTTCTATATCTATAGCTCTATTGAGGGGGAGACTTCTTCGTATTGCCATACCGCCTAAAGGAAGAGGTAGACCTTCCCCTGCCAGCTCTACCCAAATGTCCCAAACTTCTTTTTCAACTTCTAAGCTGTCATCAAAGTCTAAGATAGATTCATGGATAAGTACCCCTGCATCTACTATTCCAGAAACTACAGCTTCTTCTATCTCTAAAAAATCCATATATACAGGTTGTGCATTTGGGTAATAAATACGAAAAAGCATCGCATTAGTTGTATATTTACCCGAAAGTGCTACTTTGAAGTTTCGTTTGAGAGTTTTATTTTTACGTTTAATCAGTTTTGGTCCATATCCCTCACCAAAACTCACCGCGGTACGAAGTAGGGCATACTCATCTTTGATGAGAGGATACATTCCAAAACTTATGGCAGACACATCATAGGTACCTTTAAGTGCTTCTATATTGAGGGTTTCTATGTCTAAGCCAATATTTGCAAACTCATAGCCTTTGGTATCTACCCAGCCAAATTTGATTGCATAGTACATAAATATATCATCTGCATCTGGAGAGTGGGCTAGTTGGATAGTTTTTGGCATAGTTTTACCTTGTGTTTTATATTCTACGATAGTAGGTGTATTTTAGCATGGTTTGGATTTAGGTATGATTTTTGGATTTTTATAGTAAAAATATGTCAATTTGACATATTTTTGACTTTTTTTTAAAAAATGTATTAAACTAGCAACATGACTAAGCAACTAATGGTTATTTAGATAAAATTACTTCAACATTAAGGTTAAGGATATGACAATGGCAATGGACGCACAAAAACAAAAAGCACTAGATATGGCAATCAAACAAATAGACAAAACATTTGGCAAAGGTACACTTATGAGATTAGGGGACAAAGAGTTTGAGCCTATTGAGTGTATATCTACAGGCTCTCTTGGCTTGGATATGGCACTTGGTATTGGTGGTATACCTCAAGGGCGTGTGGTGGAGATTTATGGTCCTGAATCTTCGGGAAAAACAACGTTAGCATTGCAAACTATTGCTTCTGCACAAAAAGAAGATATGGTTTGTGCATTTATAGATGCAGAACATGCATTAGATGTTGTTTATGCTAAAAATTTAGGGGTAGATACAGACAACTTATTGGTGTCTCAACCAGATTTTGGAGAGCAGGCACTTGATGTATTGGAAACATTGACCAGATCTGGTGCAGTGGATCTAATTGTTGTAGATTCTGTGGCGGCATTGACACCTAAATCTGAAATTGAAGGTGACATGGGAGATACACATGTAGGGTTACAGGCAAGACTTATGTCACAAGCACTTCGTAAGCTGACAGCGATATTGCATAAGACCAATACTACGGTTATTTTTATCAATCAGATTCGTATGAAGATTGGTACAATGGGCTATGGTTCTCCCGAGACAACAACAGGAGGGAATGCGTTGAAGTTTTATTGTTCTGTACGTATTGACGTAAGACGTATTGCCACGCTTAAATCAGGTGAGTCAAGCATAGGTAATCGCGTAAAAGCCAAAGTGGTAAAAAATAAAGTAGCTCCTCCATTTAGGCAGGCAGAGTTTGATATTATGTTCGGAGAAGGTATTTCATATGTAGGTGAGCTTATTGACTATGGGGTAAAAATGGACATTGTCGATAAGTCAGGTGCATGGTTCTCTTATGGTTCTCAAAAATTAGGGCAGGGTAAGGAAAATGCTAAAATAACCATTAAAGAAAATCCTGAAATGATGGCAGAAATTGAAAGAAAAATAAAAGAAGCCCTTGGTTTTGGAGAAGGGCTTACTGTAGATGAGAGTGAGATGAATGAAGGTTAAAACTAGAGATGCAAAGTAATTTATTGTATACTATTACCCCACTAAGTGAATACCCAAACTTTTGAAAGAGTGAGAGGAGGTAAGATGTGAGTGAAAAAAGCTGTAGGACTAACTAGTTAATTCAAAGATTTTTTTGCTTGCAGCTTGCCTTCTCTCGCTCTTCCCAAAGGGTGCTGTGCTTTTGCCCATACTCTGCGTTAGATTTTCTCGAATTCGCTAAGGCGAGTCCTTCAAAAATCTGCCTTGATTATGAACAAAATCACAGCATCAAAAATTTGGGTATTCACTTAGTGGGGTAATAACTGTTACGAATTTAATGACTAAAGGTTAACAATGAAATATATCTCTCTTATCTTCTTTCTCCTTGTTTTTTTCTCTTTAACTGGATGTGATGGACCAGGGCTTTTTGGAAAAACTATTAAAAAAGAGTACTTCACAGGTGGAAAACTTCGTTCTGAATTTACAATGGATGATGAAAGTGGATTCAATGGTACCTTAAAAAAGTATGGATACGAAGGTCATGTAACATCTATAGCACAGATAAGAAATGGAGTGAAACATGGTTTAGAAACAGGATATGACGAGAAAGGGCGTGTTCTATGGAGACAGTATTATGTAAATGGAAAACAAGAAGGTGTACAAAAAGCTTTTTACCCGAATGGTGACTTAATGGTAACCTATACATATAAAAATGGTATAAAACATGGTGTCGCACAAACCTACCATAAAGATGGAAAGGTCGACAAAAAAGTGATTTATAGAAATAATCGTATTGTGAATTAATTTTTTTAATGAGTTTTTTGCCCCAATATAAACATATTGTAAATCCTAAGCTCAAACATATTTATCTTTCTTTTGATGGGTTGGGAAATCTTGTGATTAAATCTCCAAAAGTTTCTTTAGCTAAGATAGAACAACTTTTACTTAAAAAATCTTCATGGATAGAAAAATCAAGAGAAAAATTAGAGCAAACAAAAGGCAAAGCGTTAGACTTTTCACGAGTTCCTGAATTATATTTTATGGGGGAACTCTACCCCTTGAAGTTAAAAGTACAAGATAAAAAAAAGACTATACTGTCTTTTGAAGAAAATAGTTTTACACTTTTCTACCATAGCTATGATGAGATACTTTTTCAAAAACATGTAGATCATTTTTACAAAGTAGAAGCAAAAAAATATATACCCAAATTGGTAGAAATATGGGTAAAAAATATGTCTTTTAACCCTACAGATATACGTTTTAGAAAAACTAAGAGACAGTGGGGGAGTTGTTCTGCAAAAAATGTACTTAGTTTTAATACAATGATGATGAAGTTACCTCAAGATGTGATACAATATATTATTGTGCATGAACTTGCACACATCAAACATAAGCACCATCAAAAATCCTTTTGGAGAGAGGTGGAAGCATATCTTCCTAATTATAGGGAGCAAGTAAAAATTTTAAAAAACTATACGACCTAAGGAGTCTACTATCGATACATTTTATCTTCTAGCTTTTATGCTTATTATTCTTTTTGCTGCAGTTTTTGTTTATATTTACTACTTGAAAGAGAAAAAAGAACAACTTAATGCAATTAAAAGGGGCTTTTGTCCTAGATGTCATCATAAAAGCATCGAACTCACAGACCAAAGATCAGGTGGCTGTTCTGGACCTAAAATGCTTACTTTTGAATG
>CAZEUM010000143.1:0-3647 GCA_964514765.1 uncultured Sulfurovum sp. | reverse complement strand
TACTTCCTGATAATCTCTATATCTTTTGTACTTCAAACTATAGGGATGATAAAAAGATTATAGAAGATAATTTACTACGTAGATTTGAAGTGATAGAGATTTATCCTAAAGTAGATGCAGTTAATGTTTATGCAAAAGGATTTTTTGAAAGTCTTAATGATGGCATACGAAAAGTCTTTGATGACGAGATACACCCTGACAGATATATGATAGGTCATGCTATTTGGAAAGACGTTGATGATACCGATAAGTTTTATAGAGCTTTCTTGAAGGTAGTCACTGAGTTTAAAGATATAAAAGAGATAGAGTTTGATACGTTTAAAGAGATTTTTCCTAAAGTAAAATTACCAGAGGATGTTGACAAAGAGATAATGGAGCAAAAGAACTATTTTGCACTTATCAATATGCTACAAACAAAGATAGGTTATGGATTTACAAACTAAAACTATCTTCTTAAAAGAGAGTGAAAAAGATGTTTTTGCTACACTTAAAGAGCAAGGCATCGAGACAAAGATTTTCTCTGAGAAATTTCAATATCTATTTAATAAAGTATATAATAATGAAGTGGGCTACTATAGTTTTGTACAGGAAAATGTGCTTTATAAATTTATTGTCTTAGCTAAGAGCATTGGTATAAATGATGATGAGAAAGAAAAATCTTTTGTAAACTATCTATTGCACTATTATCGTATCAATAATAAATATGCTTATGACAAAACCAAGAAAATTCCAAATTCGGTATTGAGTTTGGCATTTGAGTCCAATAATAAAACAGAGCAGGTACATGACCCTATAGCGTTATTTGAATTTCATAAAACAAAAGCTATTCTTAAAAATATAGAAGCTTTTTTTCAAAAACATAAACACTATAAAAGAGTAGAACAAGACTATATCTCTCAAGCCATAAAACATAAACTAAATCTTACTAAAAATATAAAAGAGATGAATAAATCCAAAATTCATCAAAGTAAGAGAGTGGATGTGTTGTATTCGCAGATTGCAACGGTGAGTTACTATGTATTGAAACTTTATATACAAAAGAGACTTAAATCTACAGATGTGCATAATACAAAAGTACTAAAACCGTATGTGATGAAAATCAATAGTTTAATAGCAAGGAAATATGGGGTAGATAAAGGTTTTTCTCTTTCCTTGCCAAAACTATATGGGCATAAGGTTACAAAAGTATTTCAAAAAAAAGATGAATACAAAATGCTCTTGGTAAACTTGCGTTCATTATTTGGTTATGAACAGTTATATAAAGATTCACAAAATCTTGCTTCTCTAAGACATGACTTGTATAACAGTTCATTTTTTATAGAGCCTAGTTTGTTCTATGAGTGGTATGTATATGATATATTGAAACAATATGCAGAAAAAAATGCCAAAGCAATACGCTTTGATAAAGAAGAGGGAACCAGAACAACATATCATATAAATGATAAAGAAGCATCTTCAAACCCAGACTTTATCTTGAGAGATAAAAATCAAAAAGTAAATATAGTTATAGATACTAAATGGAAAAATATTACTAAGTTTGCTGATATAAAACAAGACGATTATTTAAAACTTCAATTTGATAGTACACTACTTAAAAAAAATGGATATGGGACAGTTTCTTATTTGGTATATCCTAAGATAGGTATTGAAGAGAGGGTATTTAAAGTTAAGCATGATGAAAGAGAGCTTTATAGGTTTAATATACTTGAAATAGATATGAACTTTGCAAATGCAGATAATAGTCTTTTTTTCACATATGACTTTGAGGAGAAAGCAAAAGAGCTAAAAAAACAGGAGAGTCAAGAAAGTAATAATCAAAATGCAATAGTTTTTTCTGAGGATATCCAAACAAAGAGGGATGAAATTGTTAGTCAATTAATCGCTGCTGAAAGTGTAGAAACAAAAGAGTCTCTTGGTGGTCTTTTTGATGAGCAACTATGGAAACAAGGTAGAGAGCTTGTTAAGGCACTGGATATTGAAATAATATTACCTGAAGTAGCAGAACTATTGGAAGAGTTTTCAGATGTGCTAGAAGATGAGAGTATTATATTTTTGAAATCAACATCGACCATATATGCACATTATAAAGATGAAACTAGTGCAAATTTTGATTTTTCTATGCCTGCTAGTGGTTTGTGGAAGCTTATAGAAGTAGAATTAAATACATCATTTATATGGCAACTTCGTATTTTAAGTAAGGTATGTGATAATAAAAGTTCTTGGCATAAAGTATGTAAAAATAATGCAAAAATTTATCAAGACTTAGACAATAATAAAAAAGTATTTTTATCTATGTCAGACAAAAAAGATAAGTCTAAATTACAAAGTGTTATGCTTGGAGGCATTAAGTTACTTATTGAAGATAAAAGTACATTAGATGAATTTAATGCATATTTTATACGACATGAAGAAGATTTCCATTTTATAGAAAATGTATTACCTGATATTATTGCTAAAGTAAGTATCTTTAGAAATGAACATGCCCATATCAAAGCTATGTCAAAAGATATATTTGAGGAGCTTTGGAACTTGTTGTTTGGAAAAGATACAGTAGGTAACAGTGAATTACATAAATTACTAATATTAAAGAGAAATATGAAGGTATACATTAATGAACAATGAATTTTACATGCAACAAGCCCTAAATATTGCTTGGCAATACCAAGGTTTAACTTACCCAAACCCTGCAGTAGGTGCAGTAGTGACAATGGACGGAAAAATACTCGCCATAGAAGCACATCAAAAAGCAGGAACTTCACATGCAGAAGTATTGGCTTTGTGTGCTGCTTATGAAACACTTTCAAAATCTAGATTAGGTTTTGACCCTTCAGATGCACATAACGCTCATAATTTTCTTCTTTCTCTTCCAAAAGACTTTTTTTCAGAGTGTAGCATCTATGTAACCCTCGAACCTTGTTCTCATGTGGGACAGACACCTTCATGTGCAACTTTGCTACAAAAATTAAACCTAGTAAAAGTCATCATAGGTACTAGAGATACCATCGAGGGGCATGATGCTGGGTTGGATGTGTTAAATCATACGCTTGTGGGTGTGCTAGAAGAAGAGTGCAAAGCTTTACTTGAGCCTTTCATGATATGGCAAAAAAGAGCCTTTGTGCTTTTTAAACTAGCACAAACTTCTAATGGTCGCATTGGAGGTGGTTATCTTAGCTCTAAAACTTCTTTAACACAGGTACATAAATTAAGAGAAGTATGTGATGCTTTACTCATAGGTGGCAATACGGTACGGGTTGATAGACCTACATTGGACTGCAGATTTACAGAAGGTAAGGCACCCAATGTGAAGATATATGCAAAAGCAGATAATTTTGACAGAGACATACCTTTGTTTTCTGTGCTAGATAGAGAAGTGGAAGTCATAAGTAACTTAGACTTTTTAGACAAGCCTTCATTTATTTTAGTGGAAGGTGGAGAGGGTATGCTTGAAGCTTTAAAAGAAAAGATAGATTGGCTACTCATCTACCAAGCACCTAAGCTATCTTCTAACACTTTAACCTATAATGCTACTATGAATTTAGAATTTCTACACACGCAGAAAAAAGATGTAGATATGATGATATGGAGCAGAAAACTTGGGCATTGAAAAACTAGAAAATAATCAAGAAAAACAAGACAAAATAGTGCAC
>CAZEUM010000142.1:0-3736 GCA_964514765.1 uncultured Sulfurovum sp. | reverse complement strand
TGTAACCATAAGGTTTCAAGGAAGGTCCTTCTTTTTCAGATATAATTGTTGCCATCTCTTTTTTGATGATTTCCATCTCTTTGGCAGAATACTTACCAGCCGAACCATCTTTATTTACTGGTGTGATTGACTTCTCACCTGCTCGTCTCATACCATAACCAATATTTACAGGACCTGTTGCGAATACCATATGTTTTTTCACAAAATCCCAATCGATTATTTTCTCTGCATCATCTCTCATCACAATCTCACGAGCCACATAGTTCCATAGTGCCAAGTCAGTATTTGGAGAAAATATAATCTCAATATCTGCAATATCAGATGTCCTCTGCGTATAGGTAGAAAGGTTTACAATTTTTACTTTATCAGGGTTTGAAAGTTTTCTATCTGTGACCCTTGACCAAAGGATAGGGTGCATTTCTGCCATATTGGCTCCCCAAGAGATGATGGTATCTGTAAGCTCAATATCATCATAGCATCCAGATGGCTCATCTATCCCAAAGGTTTGGTAAAAGCCAACCACCGCTGAAGCCATACAATGGCGTGCGTTTGGATCAAAGGCATTTGACCTAAACCCTGCTTTCATCATCTTTTGAGCAGCATAGCCTTCCATTATTGTGTACTGACCTGAAGCAAAGACACCTACACTTTCAGGTCCTCCATGCTTAAGTGCTTTTCTAATATGCACTTCCATTTCATCAAAAGCACGTTCCCAAGATACTGGTTTAAACTTACCTTTTTTATCGAATTCACCTTTGTCGTTCATACGAAGTAGTGGTGTCTTAAGCCTATCTGCTCCATACATAATCTTCGCAGTAAAGTAACCCTTAATACAGTTAAGCCCTCTGTTTACAGGAGCAGCTGGATCACCCTTTACTGCAACAATACGACCTTCTTTGGTGGCAAGCATAATACCACACCCAGTACCACAGAAACGACAGGCCGCTTTGTCCCACCTCCATGTGGATTCTGTTGTTCTAGCTGTAGCTTGTGCTTCTTGTGGTACGGTAATACCCACTGCACCTGCTGCTGCTACCGCGGCTGAATTTTTTAAAAAATCACGTCTATTTAATGACATCTTTCCTCCTTTAAGTAATTGAGATAAATAAATATACGTTAATAGCATAGCACTATCGTAGTGGCGAATACTTGATATATATCAATTTTAATGTGCTTAGGAGGGCAATAGACAGAAATTTATAGCAATGTAATTGAGAGTGTTTACTCTTAAATTAAAAATAACATCAATCAAAATAATAATATTTTCTGTATCCTGACAGCTCACTTAAAGGTGTGTCATTAAAACCTGAAAAGAGCTACTTATTTAAAGTGTTCTGAAAAATAGTTTTTCACCAAAGTATCAAAATATCGCATACGCTCTTTTCCTTTTGGCATGTTTTTACGTAATGTTTTCATTGTGTGTAAAAATCTTTCTACTGAATTTGGTATATTTTTATCGAAATAAGCACGTATCTGTTTTGAAAAAGCAGGTGAAACACCCCCAGTAGAAAAAGCGATGGTCAAATCTCCTCTCTGTATATATGAAGGGAAAATAAAGTCACAAAACGCCATACTATCTACTGAATTTACTAAAATTTTACTTCTTCTGGATTCTTTATAAATAGATTGATGTAAATCCACAGTATCTGTAGCAATAACAACTATATCAAAGCCTTCTGTATCCCCTTCTTGGTACTTGCGTTCATATAAAGTAAGTGAATAATTACTTACAAGAAATGAAACTTCTTCACTTACTTTATTTGCAATTATGGTAATATCTTTTGTAAAATCAAGCAATTTTTCAAGTTTTTCCATCGCAATAGCTCCACCACCAATCACTAAAATTTTTAGGTCTTGCATATCTATGTAGAGAGGGAAAAAAGACATCACTTTTTTCCTAAGAGTAATTCTCTCACGCTGACCACTTCACCTACTACAATAAGTGCAGGCGTGGGGAATGCTTTTGCTTTTTCATAAATATCCTCTAAAGTAGCAACAATCACCTGCTCATCTTCACGTGTACCACGACTAATAACTGCGATGGGATAGTTTTTAGGTTTTCCTACCTTTATAAGTTGTATACAGATATTTTCAAGTTGATGTAAACCCATCAGAAAGATAATAGTCTCATCTTGTACAAAAGAATTCCAATCAAGTTGTGCATATCCTTTTTCCGGTGCCTCATACCCTGTAACCACACGAAAAGAGACAGATTTTCCCCTATGGGTAATGGGTATATTTGCCATTTCAGGTACAGCAATAGCAGAGGTGATACCAGGAATAAACTCAAAAGCAATGCCTCTACTTGCTAAATAAAGTGCCTCTTCTCCACCCCGTCCAAACACCACAGAGTCTCCACCTTTTAAACGTACCACACAGTCATGTTCCAATGCCTTAGCATAAATTAAGCTATTAATCTCATCTTGAGGCAAGATATGATGTTTATTTTCTTTTCCTACATAAATACATTCACAGCCTAACTTGGCGTTTTTTAGTACATCTGGATTCACAAGTCTGTCATAGATGATAACATCTGCCTCTTGTATCAGACGTAAAGCTTTTAGCGTCAATAATTCTACATCACCAGGACCAGCACCTGTTAAATATACTTTTCCCATATGTTACTATTCCTTCATTTAATTGCACTAGTATAGCGAATATGAAAATATATTCTAATGAATATAAGAATAATAAGGTAGAATTTATCTACTTAAATCAGTTTTGCATATCAAAACTATAAGTTATATTTGATATAAGTTACTGTATACTTATATAAAACAATTTAAAAAGGGATTTAAAATGAAAAAAATGATTACAACATCTGTAGCAGTAGCTACATTGGTATTAACAAGTGTGCAAGCTGATTTTGACTTTGGAGATATGTTCAAAGATATGAAAGATGCTGCTGTAAGTATGAGTAAAGATGCTAAAGATTCTGTTGTTTCTATGAAAGACGGCGCGGTTGAAACAACACAAAGTGCTGAAAGAACTGTTACTAACGTAAGTAAAGATGCTAAAGACTCTTCAGTAAAAGTTTCTGATGACCTTAAAACAGCACAGGTATCTACTTCTAAAGACTCTAGAGATACTGCTATTGCAGTTTCAACTGACACTAAAGATTCTATTACTAATACAACAAAAGATCTTAAAGATTCTGCAACTGTAGCTTCTAAAGAATTCAAAGATTCTACTATTGCTGTCTCTGCTGATACTTCTTCTGCAATTAAAGCTGTTTCTGCTGACTCTGCTGACTCTGTAAAAACTATCTCTACAGATTCTGCTGACTCTGTAAAAACTATCTCTGCAGATTCTGCTGACTCTGTAAAAAATATCTCTACAGATTCTGCTGACTCTATAAAAACTATCTCTACAGATTCTAAAGATTCTGTAGATACTGTAGCAAAAAATATAAGTGATTCTACAGAAACAATCTCTGATGACATAAAAGCATCTGTAGAATCAACAAATACAAATGCAAGTGATTCTGTGAAACAAGTTTCAACTGACACTGCAGCCTCTATTAAGTCTGTTGCAGACAATGCAAATGACTCTGTAAAAACAATTAAAGATTAATATCAGACAAGATAAAAAGCACTGCTTTTTATCTTAAGCTTGCTTCTCTTTCTTTTGTAGCTACTTACAATTTTTATACTCTTCTAGTAATATTCATACAAATATTTAAACCTAGATAATATTAGTTAATATATAATTATATTACTTGTTTACTTTAAGTTAT
>CAZEUM010000141.1:0-3741 GCA_964514765.1 uncultured Sulfurovum sp. | reverse complement strand
CACCAGAAAGTACAAAATTAAAGGCAAGTGGGATTTGTGAAAGTCCTACAATGCGCAAGTAAAGACTGGCTTCTTTAATGGTTTGTGTATCATCCGTAAAAAGCCATACTATTTTTTCTGGCAGAAAAATCATAAAAAATGACAGTATAAACATGAAGCCTACAGTGTATTTGAGTACCAAAAGCACATCTTCACGTGCTTGTAAAGGTTTTTTAGCTCCTAAACCTTGCCCCATGAGTGTCATGGCTGCTATGGTAAAACCAATCCCTGGCATAAAGGCCAAACCTTCTACGCGTAAACCTATCTGGTACCCTGCTAATACTTCAGTACCATAATCAGCAATGATAACAGTAAAAAGCATAAAAGAGAAAAAAGTCAAAGTACGTTCAAAAGAAGCAGGCAAGCCAACCTTAAGCGCTCGTTTTAGTAAAGCCTTTGAGTAGTGAAACATAGGCATATAAAGCATTTTAGATTTTACATAAAGCCAAACATAAATCAATGTTTCTAAAATATTCACAATGACAGTACCTACAGCTGCACCTTTTACTCCCAACTCTGGAAAACCAAAGTTACCAAAAATGAACAGATAATTTAAAAATATGTTAAGAAAAATAGAGCCTATTTTAACAAACACAAAAGGCAGCATCCATGTAAGCATCTGTACATAGTCTTCACCCAAAGACAGAACTTCATCTACTGTACCAAACCAAACATACACATGAGAAGCCAAAATATACCACAACAACATCATAGGCAGGGAAAGGAAAAAGGCAAAACGTAAAAGTGTCGAAAGTGCTGTAGAAGCAGGCCTCATCTTCTTAGCCCCTACAAAACGTGACAGAAGTGCAGAAGTACCCACATGTAACAGTGTGAGCATGGCAAACACAAAAGTAAGTGACTGTAACCCAAGCCCCACTGCAGCCACAGCAAATGCAGAAATACGTCCCACCATAACAAGGTCTGTAATAACCTGAAGCATATCAAGCAATGAATTAATGGCCGCAGGAATGGAGAGCCTTAGTACTTTTTGATGTTTAAGTGGGAAGAATTTTAAAATAGCTTATCCAGCAATCTGAGCGATATACACATATAAAAGCACTATGGTTAAAGAGGCTGTTGCCATCATCCATGTAGTAGCTATTAACATTTTTCCATTATTGAATATTTGCCTATATTTGTAAAGTAATACAGGAAAAAGTACCAAAGCCACAAATACGGGGAAATACATCGCAGGACTTATGCCATATTTGTCTATGGCATACTGTACGGCTAGAAATGAAGTGTAAATAAAAATATAAACTATAGACAGTACTATCATTTGCGCAAACATAAAAAGTATTTTTACACCTGCTTTATTCGTCTTGTCGTTATAATATTCCATCATTATGCTTCTTTAGGAGAAGAAAGAAGCATTTTTATGGCTTCAGTTAAAGCCACTTTTTCTAGACTTCGTATTTGTGTATCATAGCTCTCAAAGCTCAAACCTGCTTTTAAAATCTCTTTTTGTAAAATGATTTCTCCTCCATCAAGTTGGGAACTTACATAATGGATGCTCACACCAGCATTAGAAAAGCTATCGGCATAAGATTTCTCTATGGCATGCAAGCCTTTGTGTCGTGGTAAAAGAGAGGGATGCAAATTTATGCTTGTGACTGCATCCGTAAATACAGGGGTTAAAATACGCATAAACCCTGCCAGAACAGTTAAATCTGGTGCATATTTTTTCAAATGTTCTACAAGTACAGCATCAAAATCTTCTCTATTTTTGTAGCTCTTTGAATCAACAATTTCAAGAGGAATGGAAGCTTCTTTTGCCACTTCTATGCCTTTAGCATTTGGGTTATTGGTCAAAGCCACAACTACTTCACACTCTTTTTTATGTAAAGTCTTAACAATATGTGCAAAGTTAGAACCTTTGCCGCTAAAAAGTATGGCTATTTTCTTCATAGTGAAATACTACCAAAACTATTCACTTCAAGCAGGGAAACCTGCTTGATAATGTCTGTAGGCAACATCGCATAAGAAGCTCCCTCATAATTGTTTGCAGCCATAACCAAAGCTAAAGAAGCTTGCACCGCAGCATCTATGCCTCTGTAACCTTGTGCTAGCAGTGAGACTATGAGACCAGAAAGCACGTCTCCAGAGCCTCCTTTACTTAACTTTGTAGACCCCAAAGGGTTAATGTAAAGCCGTTCTTCTTGCATGATGAGTGTATTGGCTCCTTTTAAAAGTAAAGTGACATGGGGATACTTGTCATTAAACATGCGTAGTATCGAAAAACGTTTACTTTGCACTTCTGCTACAGTTAGGGTCTCTCCTGTAAGTATCTTCCACATAAAAACAAACTCTTTGGGGTGTGGGGTAATGACTATTTCTCTCTTTTTTTGTGAAAGAATACTCAAAATTTCTTCGTTCAAAAAGCTATCTGCATCTAAAACTATAGGGAGATGACTATCCAACACATATTTTTGTAAAAACTCACTTTTAAAATGCTCACCCATCCCCATTCCTATGGCAAGGGCTGAAGCATTTTTGGGCACTACGCTAGAATGCATAAGGTAAGGGGGTGAGCTAACCTTTTCTTTTAGCACCAGTGTTGTAAGCCCTGCACCAAAAGAAGCAGAAGCCATCCCTGCTAAGATGCCCGCCCCTCCTTTTTCCCCACAAAATACAGCAGTATGTCCAAAGTTCCCTTTGTGGCTGTTTTGTTTTTTACGTGTGGGAAGCTTTAAATCAGCCTCTTCAAGTACATAGACCTTACTCTTTCCCTCATAAAACTGTGCACTCACCCCAAGGTCTATACATTCAATGCATCCTAGAGCATCTTTGTTTTCATCTAAGTAAAGTGCTTCTGTTCTTGCACCCATTGTTAGGGTGATATCTGCCATAAAAGCTAAAGGTAGAAGACCCCTATCACTAACCCCTGTAGGTATGTCGCAGGCAATTTTAAAACCATGCAAATTGTTCATTGCTTGTACAATATCTTGGGTCTTTTCATTTAAAGGTTTGTTAAGCCCTGCTCCAAAAAGTGCATCAACCACTACTTCTACTTTTACATCAGTACTAGGAAGTGTTTCACTTATTTGTATGCCAAGACTTTTAGTACGCTCTAACTGAAGCACTGCCATCTTAGATTTCACAGCAAAAGGCACACAAAGAGTAACTGCATAATCTCCATGCAAGTGTCTTGCTAAAACCATACCATCCGCGCCATTGTTTCCTTTACCTGCAACAATGAGTACAGAAGATGCTTTCTTGAAGTGCTTTCTTATATAGGAGGCCAAACCTGAAGCAGCATTTTCCATTAAGATATCTTCTGTTAATCCATAGGTATCGTAACACTTGCCATCTAAGCTATTACAGGCTTTAAAAACTTTTTGCATTATGTTTCCTTTCTCTTTAAGATTTGTTTTCCACTCTTCTAAACTATTTTATCACAAATTCAAAGTATCTCGATATAATTCTTCACTTTATTGAATTCGGACACTACAGTAGTCTGAAAATTTCCAATAGAAAGGGGGTGCTTTACGATGCCAGGAATTATTTTAACACCACGTGACTCTTTTGATGACGCTTATAGAAAATTTAAAAGACAATGTGACAGAAACCTTATCGTGACAGAAGCTAGAGCTAGACAATATCATGAAACCAAGACTGAAAAAAGAAAAAAAGAAAAAATTGCAACACGCAAGAAAATCCTTAAAAAACTTTTTATGCTCAGAAGATACGAGTCAAGACTCT
>CAZEUM010000140.1:0-3752 GCA_964514765.1 uncultured Sulfurovum sp. | reverse complement strand
TACTTAAACAATTTCGCTCATTTTGCTACCAAAACAAAGCCACAAATTTTGAAGAGGCTGTAGAGTATTTTGCCGTATTTGGTGGCATGGGCTGGTCTGTTGATATGAACATGCCATTGCTGGAACTAATAGAAGAAAAAGTATTGAACAATTACCGCTACATTCATGGAGACTTAACGAAAATAACACACTCTAAACCAAATTATCATGCCATGCTATCTGCCATAGCTATAGGAGACAGACGAGAATACTCTGCTTTTAAAAAAGTAAATATAGGCAGAGAAGAGGGTGAAGAAATTATAGATTTTCTCATAAAAGATGGTTTTTTAATCTTCGATAAATCTGTAGAAAAACCTGTCAATGAAAAAGATGGCATTTCAGACAAACTCTTGTTTATTACCCCATTTATGCGTTTTTGGTTTGCAGTCATTTCTCCTACCTATAAAAGCATTAGAGAGGGTGACTATGCTGAAGTTAAAGAACGTTGGTCTAAAGTAAAAGCTGGCTTTTCTACTTACATCTATGATCAACTGGTTTTAGAAATGCTCAAACAGAGTTTTAAAGATACTTTTGAAGGTGACCCCATAGTAGCCATAGGTGGGTACTGGGACAAAAATGTGGAGATAGATATTTTGATAAAAAGAAAATCAGGTGCCTTAATTGCAGGGAGTACAAAGTATTCAAAAAACAAAGCCAATAAAAGTGACTTTACAAAATTAAAAGAAAAATGTACACAAGCTAAACTTACTGTAGAAAGTTTTGTCATTTTTTCTAAAAATAAATTTTCATCTGAGCTTAAAAAAGAAAGAGGGGAGACACTACAACTTTTCTCTCTTCGTAATCTTCATGGTCTTCTTGCAGATTTAAATGAAAAAGATCTGCTTGAACATACAAATAAAATGTATTAACCCTGTTTACTTTCAAAGATTTAAACATGATATACTAAAAAAAAGGATATTAGTCATGGAAAAAAAGAAATAGTTGAACAACCTGAAGCAAACACAGAACCAGAAGCAAATATAGAAAGAGTGTTATATACGATTTTATATTTTATAATAAGTAAGTTGATGTTTATAGCACTTTTTGTGCTTGTGATTATACAATTTATCTTTAGTAGGTCAGGTGCTAAACCCAATGCCAATCTACTAGTATTTAGTAAAGCTATGGCTGAGTATACAAAGCAACTTGTTGAATATATAGGGTTTAATACAAATGAAAAACCTTGGCCTGTGGGTCACTGGCCTAATGTTAAATAGTAGAGGGTTTACCCTCTAATCTCTAAAAAGTTTCTGGTACTAATGTCATCCCAAGGTTTATTTAGTTTTACAAAATCTTCATAACTTTTTAAGACACGTTTAAAATCAGGACTTTTTTTACTTTCATCTGCCAAAACTTCAGTCAATGCTACTTTGGTAGCATCCATCATCACTTTAGGGAAGGTTTTTATCTGTACATTAGAGGGGAGAGCTTGTAGTGCTTTGGCATTTTCATACCTAAACTCTTGAAGCATGGTACCTGTCATTTCTTCAGATGCCGCGGTAATAATAGCTCTATGCTCATCACTAAGTTTTTCCCAACGTGTTTTGTTAAAGGTAATTTCTAAAATACTCCCTGGTTCATGCCATCCTGTGTAGTAGTAGTCTGCTACTTTGGCAAAGCCCATCATGCTGTCAAGAGCAGGTCCTACCCATTCTGTTGCATCTATGGTACCGCGTTCAAGCGCAGTATATATATCTCCTGCAGGAAGAAGCACAGGGTTTACACCAAGCCTCTTCATCACTTCTCCTCCAAGTCCAGGAATACGCATTTTAAAACCTTTTAAATCAGAAAGGCTTTTTATTTCTTTTTTAAACCATCCACCCATCTGAGGTCCGGTTGTTCCTCCTATGAGAGGGTAGAGGTTGAACTTAGCATAGAGTTCTCTCCAAAGTTCATAACCCCCAGCAAACTTCATCCATGTAATCATCTCTTCAGAAGTAAGACCAAGAGGCATACCACCAAAGATGCTAAAAGCAGGGTTTTTCCCTTTCCAATAGTATACGCCAGAGTGAAAAGCATCTATCTGTGCAGCAGAGGTAGCATCAAAGACTTGTAGGGCAGGAACTAAGATATTTTTAGGATAAATTTTGATTTCCAGACTTCCTCCTGAGAGTTCAAAACAACGTTTGGCAAAGTTATCTACCCCTGTTCCCATTATGGGGAAGTGTGCAGGCCATGAGGTAGCAAGTTTAAGGGTGACTTTTTTCTTATTAGAGATGTTTACTGTACCATCTTCACTCTTTTTATCTGCTCTATGGCAAGCACTTAAGGCTAAAGCACTAGCACTTAATGCAGCAGTGGTTATAAAATTTCTACGTTTCATGGAGTGTTCCTTTGTGTGCACAAAATATGTATTTTTCTATAAAGTAGTAAGTGACTCATTCTTCATATTTCTACCCATCTTCTCTATAAACAATTGAGTATAAAATTCCCCTTTTTCTTTAAAAAGAGTCGCAATATCAGGTGTATATATCTCCTCTGCTGTCGAAATAAAAAGTGCCAACCATTTGTGAAAATGAGATAGTTTAATATTTACCATAGTAAAATGTGGACCAAAAGGGTCTCCATTGTAGGCATTTTTATTTAGAAAAATAGAATCCCAAAAATTAACCAAAAGTGCTATATGCTCTGCCCATTCTTCATTCTGCATATCATATCCAAACTCAAGTTCAAAAAAATACCCTATGTGTTTATCGAGTAGTGCATTTTTATAAAATAAGGTTACAAATATTTCAAGGTTGTCTCTAGTAATACTATTTTGAAGTGCCAACTTTTATCCCTTTAGAGTGTTTTTTGAGATAAGATTATAGCAAAAAATACATATTTTTAACAGACATTAATATAGACAAAGTAATATATTAATTAAGAATATAGGAGTTTAAGTGAACTGTCATATTTGCAAACAAACATCACTTATTATCGCTGTAAACCTTGTGAATACATTTTTAAATCTCCTCACTGTTACCAAGATTTTTCACAGCAAAAAGAACGTTATAATTTACATGAAAACAATGAAGATAAAGTAGCTCTTAGATACTAAAAAAGTGAATATTCTTCTTTAATGGTATTTAAAATACTTTTTTCTGCATTATAGATAAATGCATAGTTAAAGTGAATTGTTTTAAGTAGTTCACGCACTTCTTCTTTATTTTTGAACCAGTGAGGGTGGTCTATGCCTGGTACTTTGGTTTTTGGTGGTGTGAGTACAATACTTTTTACCCACATATTGCTTTGCATGACATATTCTCTTGCTTTGCTTATATCTGCTAGATTGTCTGTAAATATGACTACTTGATCACTTTTACTGGCTTGTGTACTTCGTAGTTTAGTATCGATGAAGACAGGTGAAAAATGTTTGGTATATTTAATACGATTCATAGTGTAGGGTAGGTCATGTACATTACAAAAGTCCACAGCACGAAAAAGGTACTCTAGGTGGAAGGGAATTAACTCTTTTTCCTGATAGATGAAACCATCTACTTTATAGGTACTTTTGAAAAGGGTATCAGAGACAAGGTAGCCATCTACTTCTCTGTTTATCTTCTCTGTATCTGGTTGTATTAGCTGCATGAGTTCTTTGTTTGTACCTACAAAGAGTGTGCCATAAGAATTAAGTATTTTCTCAAATGCTTTTCGCCAGTCATTAGGTATAAAAGAGACATTGCCTTTATGTTTAAGAATCATTTTAAGAAAGGTTAATTCATGTTCTAAGA
>CAZEUM010000139.1:0-3786 GCA_964514765.1 uncultured Sulfurovum sp. | reverse complement strand
TTAATCTGTCTACTAGACCAGCAATTTTGTTAGGTTGTCTGTCTGAAGTCATGACTATTTGTTTGTTGGCATTGTGTAGTTCATTAAAGGTATGAAAAAACTCTTCTTGAGTTTGTTCTTTACGACTTAAAAATTGTATATCATCTATGAGTAACAAATCACATTCTCTAAATTTGTCTCTAAATCTGTCCATGGTTTGTGAACGCAGGTGTGAGGTAAATGAGTTCATAAACTGTTCTAAGGTGGTGTAAATGACTGTTTTACCCAAATTAATATGATAATTACCTATGGCTTGAAGCAAGTGTGTTTTCCCTAAACCTACACCACCATAAATAAAAAGAGGGTTGTACTGCTCTCCAGGTTTTTCAGCTACAGATTTTGCAGTAGTATAAGCAAATTGATTAGAATCACCCACAATGAAACTTTCAAAGGTCAAAGAAGGGTTCAAATAAGTACTTTTTGAGCTTTGTTTTTCTGATGATTGTTTCATGAGAGGGTGAGATATTTTTTGACTTTGCTTTCCTGTGTGTATTTCTATTTCTGGCTTTACTTCATTTTGTAATTCAAAAAGATGCATGAGCTTTTCACTATATTTATTTTTAACCCATTTTGCTATAAAAAGATTGGGTGCAATAAAGTAGACAATGTTCGAACGAGAACGTTTTGCATCATATACAAGTTTTTTTATGTAACGGTCATATTCTATTTCAGGAATTTCTTTTTTAAGTTCAAAAAGTACTTTTTGCCCAATATTCATATTTTTAACCTTTTAATATTTGTAAATGTGTGAACAAATTTTCATGCTTTGTCTGCGTTTAAATGTTTTATGTGAATAACTTCTAACATTTTAGCCAATGTAAGCTAAAATAGCGTCATTAAACATGGTTGAATACTTTTATTCACTATGTGAACAAAGGTGTGAATGAATATATTAGGAATAGACCCAGGAAGCCGTAATTTAGGGTACTGTATCATAAATTACGATGGGAAAAACTTTTCACTTGTTGAAGCTGGTTTACTTAAAATGAAAGAAAAAGACTTACAAGCGCAGATGCTAGAGCTTGTAGAGGGAATAGACCTCATTTTAAAGACCTATAAGGTTGATGAAGTAGCTATTGAAGACATCTTTTTTGCCTTTAACCCAAAGTCGGTTATTAAGCTAGCACAGTTTAGAGGTGCTTTATGTTTAAAGATACTTCAAGAGGTAGGTTTTTTTCATGAGTACACAGCTTTACAGGTAAAAAAAGCAGTGACGGGTAATGGTAAAGCCACAAAAGAGCAGGTAGCTTTTATGGTAAAACGTTTGTATGGCATCAAAAAAGAGATTAAACCCCTAGACATCACAGATGCAATGGCTATAGCCCTTACGCACTTGCAAAGAGTAAAAATGCGTAAAAAACCTAAACCTAATTAGAAAAAGGTTTCGTATTCTTCTTTATGCTTATCATACGTTTTTTAGGTATAGCAAAGGTGGGTTTTTTATTTCCTTCTACAGATTCTTCAATAATTTTATCATACAAATAGATATCATGTTTAAAATACGCCAAACCATCTTCTTTAAAGACCGTAAAGTAAATCATATGCACAGGTATGGTTTTACTTAAACGTATAGTTTTGGGTTTGTTGGTTTCTATAATGGCTTCTATATCACTATGTGAATAACTTTTCTTTGTATTTTCAAGTAGTACGCCCATAAGGTCAAAAGGTTTATCGACACGTATACAACCTGAAGAGTAGACTTTGTAACGTCTGGTTAAGAGGCTTTTGTTATTGGTGTCATGCAAGTAAACTGCATACTTGTTAGGAAACATAAACTTAATGCGTCCAAGAGCATTGCTATCTCCTGGAAACTGCACAAAACGGAACGGAACACGTTTGTCATTGTTTTCATAAGGTTCTAACATCTCTGGAGTGATATCTATCTTTTTTTTACCGGAGAAGACATGAATGTTATTCTCTTCTAGGTACATGGGATTGTCTCTAAAAACATGTATAAGGTCACGTTTTATGAGATTGTTTGGGATGGTCCATGTGGGATTAACTACCATGTATTCTATTTTGTCAGAAAAGAGTGGTGTAGGTCTGTCTATGCGTCCTACTACAATGCCCATTTTCATGATTCTTTGCCCATTTATATAATAACGTAGGTTAAAGTCAGGGATGTTTACTTCTATATGTTCTGCCTCAAAAGCCCTAGGGTAGAGTTTTGTTTTGTCAAGGTTGGTAATGATGGCTTGTATGTTCTTTTTTGCAGGCTGATTTAAGTAGTAGGTCATGGTTTTGTCTACTTGTCCATCTACTTTAAGCAAGTAACGTTTTTGGTAGGTGATGACTGCACGTTTAAGTGCGTCATCAAACTTAGAATTTATCTTGCCATACTTAGGAAAGTCTCCAGAGATTTGAAGCCGTTTCTTGACCTGTTTTACACGTGAAGAGCTGTCTCCCAACTTTAAAGGGGCATTGCTGTATTTAATTTTTGGAAATTTATCCATGACGCGATAGGCTTTAAGAAGTGTGACTAAATCTTTATAACGTTTTACCATAGGAAGTAAGGAGTTTAAATAGCTGCGTATATTTCCTGCTTGTACTGCTGCAATGAGTTTGGCTTGGCTTGGAAATGCTTTAGGGGATATTTCCCAGTCTACACGTATGTCATCACTCTGCTTTAAAGCTTTAAATTTCTTTTGTACCAACTTCCAGTCTACATCTCCTTGTACTATGAAACGCACCAAACGCACCAAAGAATTACTTAAAATGAGATCAAGCCTAGCATAAACAGCAGCTTGTTTTCTAGTAGTTATGGCATTATTGTCGAGCATAAAGAAAAGTTTTTTAATAGATTTTTGGTCAAAAGATTTATTTTTATAGTTAAAAAGAGGGTCATTAAGCGCCTGTATGAGTTGTCCCATTTTCTTTTTGTTTGCTTTACCTATCCATAGTGGTCTATTGCCAGTTTTGGCATAAAGGTTTTGTATTATGGCTTTATTTTTACCTTTTAGGTGGGTATGTAATGATTTTTGGATATTTTTGGATATAGTCTCCATAGAAAGAGTTTGTGCAAAAAGAGTGTTGAGAGTGAAAACTAACAGTAGGGTAAAAATACGCAAAAATTTCTCCAAGGTAGCTATAAAATTGGTAAATATTGTCTGAGTAAACCATTGGCATTTTCATTTTGTCCTCTTTCCCAAGAGTGATAAGGCCTGGCAAAGTAAGTCTTACAATTTGGAACAGTTGCTACCTCCATATGCTCTACAAACTGCCCAGAGGAACTGCCCTTGGGGGTACCCTAGCATTATCAAATGTGATAGGTTTTAACATAGTGTCTTAGTTGTGTATGCAAATTGCCACTTCTTGCTTTATATTCATAGATATAGCGATAGATAGTCTTATGGTGTATTTCTATTGTTCTGGAGACCATTGTTCTTTTTCCAATGTATCTCTGATTTCTATTGATATCTTTGGATATTGTCCCTTGTGAACGCCCCAGTGCTTTTGTAATGGCATTAATTGAAGTATCTTTTTTAGTTCTATCTCGATATAATCTCTCTTTAAGAGAGAGATATTTGTATGACATCTTTTAGCCTTTAACTTTAGTAGTTGATTGTTTTTTGGTATCTTAGTCTTGTTGAAATTAAAATAACCACAATCAATTTTTAGTTATGGTATTCACTTGGTATGCGAATCTGCCTAGTGTTAAAAAAGGGGTAAAGGAAAAAATAAAACATGAAGTCTCTACTAAGCATTTTAGCTTAGTAGAAAGTTAGATTAAAATGTGTATGTAAGACC
>CAZEUM010000138.1:0-3795 GCA_964514765.1 uncultured Sulfurovum sp. | reverse complement strand
AATATAAAGGTGCTCTAAAAACAAGACTCTAGGTTTACCCCAATGCCTTCGTCAAATCATCTATCAAATCTTGCGTATCTTCAAGCCCAACAGAAAGTCTTACAAGCCCAGCTGGAACTCCTGCTTCTTCTAGTTCTTTATCTGAGAGTTGTTGATGCGTGGTACTTGCAGGATGTGTGATGATAGACTTAGAATCCCCTATGTTTACCACCACTGCAAAAATGTCCGTGCCATCTGCTATCTTTTGTGCTGTTTTTTTATCTGCTACTTCAAAAGAAAGAAGTCCAGAGTAGCCACCTTTTAGGTACTTTTGTGCATTTTCATAATTTGCATCAGATTTTAACCCTGGGTAGTTTACTTTGTTTACTTTAGGATGAGCTTCCAAAAACTCCGCTATCTCCAATGCAGAAGCAGAATGTTGTTTCATACGTAAAGGCAGTGTTTCTAAACCTTGTATGTTAAGCCATGAGTTAAACGGTGCAGGTGTAGCTCCCAAATCACGCATGAGAGAAAGCCTTACTCTAAGGGTAAAGAGTGGCAAAGGCAAATCACTATACACAAGCCCATGGTAACTCTCATCTGGCTCATTAAAGTGTTTGTATCGTGCGTTGTCTTTTATCTTGTCCACCAAGTCATGACGCTCTACTAGCATACCACCAAGAGCTATACCCTGCCCTGTGGTGTATTTACTCGTACTATGCACAGTTATATCTACACCATGAGAAAAAGGTTTACAAAGTATAGGCGTGCCTACAGTATTGTCTACACAAGTTAAAATGTTATGTTTATTGGCTATGGCTACAATAGCATCAAAGTCTGCCACATCTATGCTAGGATTTGTGATACTTTCAAAAAGGATGATTTTACTTTTATCATCCACCAGTGCTTCTATCTCATCAGGATTACGCACATCAAAGTAACGTGTTTCTATACCAAATCTTTTAATGGTATGTCCAGTTAGCGTCGTAGTCCCACCATAAACTTGCTTTGCCACGATGATGTTATCTCCAGCCTCAGCCACATTAGCAATAGCATAAAAGATAGCAGCCATCCCAGAAGCAGTAGCAATTCCAGCCAATCCACCCTCAAGTGCAGCAAAACGCTTTTCAAACACGTCTGACGTTGGGTTCATCAAACGTGTATAAATGTTTCCTAGTTCTTTCAGTGCAAACAAGTTTGCTGCATGTTCGCTGTCTCTAAACTCATAGGCTGTTGTTTGGTAAATAGGTACTGCCATAGTTCCCATAGCATCTTTGTCGTATCCTGCGTGGATGGCTATTGTTTGTTCTTTCATTGTTTTTCCTTGTTTAGATTTTGTAAAATGGTTGTCTATTTTAGTGTGATATTGAGAGAGAAAACATCAATTCAGCTTCCTGCACACTAATAATATTTCTTTTGCTTTTAAATCAGTCGCATTTAGTTTATTGCTCCAATTTCCGGCTTGGACAAAACTACTTGAAAGAATTTCAAACCCTACATCTATACACATAGTTTTGATTTGATTTTGTGTATATCTATAGTCTCTTACTATTAATTCTTGATGTAATTTATCTCCAGATGTAAACTGTTCTCTTCTATAAACGATACTTGTTTTTTCATCCATCATATAATAGTCAGGATTAAAAACTTGTCCTGTAGTTTCCATTGTATCACTGGATGCCAATTCTAACAATTTGTTATATTCTGTTTCTAAATTAAATTTATGTTTTGCAATGGCTCTTGTTAGTTCCATATTCATTACAGAAATAACAGTATAACCCCCGATTTTCAAATGTTTTGAAATATTTTTTAAAATTTTTATATTCTCCTTATTATCAATAAAACTACCTATTACATCATAAAGACAGACTATAGAGTCATATTTTTTTTCAAGATTGATGCTTCTACAGTCGCCAAGAGTAAATATATTATTGTCTTTTTTAGCTACAGATAGTAAATTTTTAGAATAATCAATGCCTACAATATCATATCCTCTACTGTATAATTCATTAGTGTGCCGACCTATACCACAACCAAAGTCAGCTACTTTTGATTCTTTATCTAACAAGCAATGCTTAACAATAAAGTCAACTTCCATTTTTGTATGTGAAGCCCATTTATGATTATCACTGTTCATTAACATACGAGAATAAGCTTCTCTTGCAACTACATCAGAGAGATCAAGCATTTCATCTATTTCTTCTTTTGTTAGTGATATTTTATCTTGGTCATTGAGCGTAAAAGCTAACCATTCCCAACCTTCATTTATCTCTCCAAGTAGCCATGGAACACCTTTTTCAGTTACATTCTTCAATTTTTCTTTCACTTTAGAAATATCGGATGGAAATTTTGTATTTACTTTGCAGTTATTCTCTTCAATAACAAATTCCGTATATTCATCAAGGTATGATACATTTTCTATACCAAACTTTTTAATTATAGCTTGTTTTGATTTTAGTATATGAGGATTTACTCTTCTATATGTTGCTTTCTCTAAAGCTCTTATTGCATATGGATTTGAACTCATAATTCCCCATGCGTAATGATTCGAAAAGCCCCAAAAAGAAAATACTAACTTTTTTCCGACTCCATGTCGTCTATAATTTTCATGTACTACCAATTGAGTAATCCAAGAAATTTTATTTGTCTTTTCTTTTTTATTTTTAAACGAACTTACTGCGATGGCATACCCAATAAGTTTATTATTATCCCTAGCTGTTGCAATATATGATACTTCTGAATTTGTCCAACTTCTAATACGTGTTTCTGATAAGCTTATTCTATTTCCTGCATTTTTTGCAGTAGCTCCCCAATATCCATAATGATTAGAATAAAGTTCAGACAACTCATTAATTAATTTTGTATTTTCTAGTTCAGATTCTAATTGATATTGTATATTCACAGAATAATCCTTTAATGCTCTCAATACCTATTCTAGCTTATTAAAAATAAATATTTTATTTTTAATAAGAATTTACCCGTGATAATTCGGACTTTCCTTAGTAATAGTCACATCATGCACATGACTCTCTCTAAGTCCTGCAGAGGTTATCTCAACAAATTCTGCTTTTTCCCAAAATACTTTGATAGATTCTGAACCACAGTAGCCCATAGATGCACGTAATCCGCCTATCATTTGATGCACTACATCTGCTATTTTACCGCGATATGGCACGCGTCCTTCTATGCCTTCTGGGACTAGTTTATCGGCAGCTGTTCCCTCTTGGAAGTAACGGTCTGTGCTTCCTTTACTCATGGCTCCTATGCTTCCCATACCTCTGTACTCTTTAAACTGCCTACCATTAAAAAGTATCATCTCACCTGGTGCTTCGTAGGTTCCAGCTAGTGCAGAACCGAGCATCACACAAGAGCCTCCCACTGCAAGAGCTTTAGCCACATCTCCAGAGTATTTTATGCCACCATCTGCGATGACAGGAACGCCTGCTTTATTTGCCACAAGTGCTACTTCGTCTATGGCAGAGATTTGTGGTACACCCACACCTGCAACTATACGAGTAGTACAAATGGAGCCAGGTCCTATGCCCACTTTCACAGCATCTGCTCCAGCATCTATGAGAGCTTGTGCCGCTTCTCCTGTTGCAATATTTCCAGCTATCACGTCTACATCAAGTTCTTTTTTTATAAGTTTTACTGTGTCCAATATACCTTGAGAATGCCCATGAGCAGAATCAAGAACAATAACATCACAGCCAGCTTCAACCAATGCCGTTGCACGGTCAAGTTGTCCTACCCCAATGGCAGCTGCTACTCTAAGACGACCATGCTCATCTTTGTTTGCATTTGGATATTTCACTT
>CAZEUM010000137.1:0-3844 GCA_964514765.1 uncultured Sulfurovum sp. | reverse complement strand
TCATCTTAATTTTTTGTCTATAATTAATGATTCCGCCTTCTGGCACAGTAAACACAGCTACAGTAGCTTCTGGGTTAGCATCTTGTAAAAGTGCTACACTTTTGGCAGAAAGGTCAGATTTAATAGTTACAGGAATTGCTCCTCCATTACTTGCAACCTTTGGTGCTCTTATTATAACACCCTTTTTAACAAGAGTTACATCTCCATAAAGTGCTTTAATTGCATCTTTTACATTCTGTGCCGTCCATGCATCAGGCTTTGTAGCTCTGAAATCAATCGCAGATAAACTTGCAGGAACAACAGTTGCTACAACCATACTTAAAGCTAAAAATTTTCTTCTATCCATTTTATTTCCTTTTTATTTTATTGAGATAAGAGGCTGACCATTAGCCAGCCTTATTTTTTATTTTACTAGTACATTGTGTGACAATTGTGACAATCTACAATTATTTACTCGAACTAACCATATAATCGACAATTTCTTTCATCTGTGCTTCAGTAAGATCCATAGCACCACCTTTTGGAGGCATACCGTTAATCCCATTCAAGGCATTTGCATTCACTGTGTCAATACCTTTTTTCATTACCACTACCCATGCTGCTTTATCACCTACAGCAGGTGCACCCATTGCATCAGTTGTATGACAAACAGCACATGACAAATCGTATTCTGCTTTACCTGCATGAACTGGTCCAGCATCTGCTTCTACTTCTGGAAGTGTTCTTTCAGAACTCAATGGTGGATTAAAATCAGAAATTGCTCGAATAATCCTAGACACTTCAGGTTCACCTTCAAAACAATTTTTCATACATCTTGTACCATTACCATAATTTAATGGATTATTAAAATACGTACGTGCATTATCTTGTCCTTTTGGACCATCTATTTTAGGTTCAAAACCATCCACATTTGGCATGACAATTTTTAAGAATTTTTCTCTATCAAGTACATATTCATCGTCAACA
Organism: uncultured Sulfurovum sp.; assembly: GCA_964514765.1. GTDB lineage: Bacteria > Campylobacterota > Campylobacteria > Campylobacterales > Sulfurovaceae > Sulfurovum. The sequence goes on along the minus strand of CAZEUM010000137.1, from coordinate 2,878 downwards.
AGTACACCATCAATCTTCATTTCATTAACATACAGTACATACGCAGATAATGCATATACCTCTTCTGTTGTTAAAGACAAAGGTGCTTGGTGAGGCATACCTGTTCTAATATACCACCATAATGTACTTGCCTGTGGCCAATATGAACCAAATGCTCTTTGAGGACCATCGTAATCTGGGTTTGTTCTTTGATTCATCATAGTTTTTTGCATTTTAACTGCATTACCTACTGTCAACCTTGGGTAAAGCCCTGCTCCTGCACCAAAGTCACCATGACAATGCGCACACTTCTCTTCATACACTTCATCCCCAAATTCAACAGAACCTGAACCTTCAGGTAAGCCTGTTCCATCTGGCATTACATCAATATCCCATGCCTTTTGCTCATTTGCTGTAGCTGTTTTACCTTTGTTAAAAGCTGTTTTATGTGCTATTTCATTTACATAATATGAGCCTTTTTTAGCATTTACAATTGGATACACAACCCCACCGTCAACAACAATCTTACCATTATGCTCATAATATTTTTTTACAGTATCAGAGACCATAGCATTTGCTGGACCAACAGCATTAATTTCTCTTTCCGTAAAACCCGTTGTATCCATTTTTGATACTTCTGTTTTAATATCATTAGAGGCATTACATACGGTTCCTAAAAATACGACTGATGCGAGCAGTATACTTACAACAATTTTTTTATGATAAGATTTGTACATTTGTAACCTCTCCTTCTGCATCTATTTCCCATGTGTGTATACCATTTCTATGGTATACACCTTCAATACCTACAGCTGCTCTTTCATTTTTAACTGTTGGTTGTATATGTCCTGCATCATCACTTGCACGAGAGCTAAGAAACATAGCTTTGCCTGTATATTCATACATAAAAGAAAATCTTGTCCATGCTTTCTCTAGTACTAAACCCTTAAGTGATGCTTCCACCCAATTTTTATTACCGTCAAAAGATATATCAACACTTGTAATTGTACCCATACCAGACCATGCAAGACCTTCTATTTCTACCATGTCACCTTTTTTAAAATCTTCCCAATTTTTTTCAGGACATGGCGAAGTAATTACCGAGTTTACCTCATTTGCATAAAAATGTTGTATTGCTTGTCCTGTGTGTTTTAGAACTGTATACTTTGATGTTTCTTCTTTTGCATAAAATGGTTCAGCTGCGAATTCTAGTCTATTTAACCATTTAACACATAGGTTTGCTTCCCATCCTGGCACAATAATTCTTATAGGGTATCCTTGCTCAGGACGTAATGCTTCACCATTTTGTCCCCAAACAATCATTGCATCATCAAGTACTTTATCTACAGGAATTGTTCTTCCCATGTGTGAAGCATCATTACCTTCTGCAAGCATCCATTGTGCTTCTGGCTTAAGACCAAGGTCTTTAAGAATATCTTTAAGATATACACCAGTCCACTCAGCACATGACATGAAACCTTTAGCAAACTGAATAGAGTTAAACTGTGGTCCTCTCCATTCTGGACCACCATTTGCAGGACACTCCAAAAATAAAATACGGGTTACACTTGGATATCTTCTAAGTTGCTCCATTGTTAATACAATTGGCTTTTCGACCAAACCATGAATCATAAGCCTATGTTCATTTGGATTAATTGTTGGCGTACCTCCATGACTTCGATTAAAAAACAGACCATTTGGCGTGATAATACCACTTAAATCTTGTATAGGAGCAACAGCAATAGATGCTCTCATGTTTCCAGAAGAAAGTAAAGGTGTTGTTCTTCTTATCACATTATGTTCAAAAGGTGAAGGTTGACCATACAGATTTGTATTAACATCATCTCCCCATTTTAAAGCCCATGGTTTTTCTTCCATGATATGCGGGTCATCCTCTTTGTTTGCCTTAATATGTTCATTGGCATTTACTGTTACTGGGGCAACAACACTTGCCACAGCCAATGCACTCATCGAATAAGCTGCTGTTTTCTTAAAAAAGTTTCTTCTTGATGCTTGCTCTGATACTTCAGAAATGACATCAAAATCTTCTTTAGATACATGATTTATCTTATTCATTGATCCTCCTTGATTAATTTTAAAATGACGAAGGCACTAAACCCTAATTTATGGTCATATACAATAAATTATATAGAAATAAAATAAAAATGATAAGCATAATAATAAATTTGCACACTATCTTGCAATAAATTAACCTTCTGTAACGAATATACACGATAAAGATAAAAAAATATTATGATTATTGTAAATAACATTTATTTTATAAAAAACACCTTCACCTAGACATAAAGACAAGTAATTTTTATGGTACAATCTTGAAAAATATTGAGGAGAGTTTTAGTGAAGTGTGCAGGTGAAATATTGGGATTATTTATCTCTCAACAAAATATCTCGGGGAAAATACTAAAAGAGTCATTAGTCCTAGACAAAAAAGGTATCATTGATGACAAATATTACGATATAAATATACAACGTTCTGTACTTATAACTTCTATAGAGAGTTATCAACTAGCATCCTCTCATCAGATTACTATAGCTCAAGGTGCTTTGGGCGAAAATATTTTAATAGATTATAACCCTTATCTTTTGCCTACAGGCACCCAACTGCACATAGGTGAAGTAATTTTAGAAATCAGTCAAAACTGTACTATCTGTGATCATCTTTCAATCATAGATGAAAAATTACCTGCCTTACTCAAGTATGACAGAGGTATTTTCGCAAAAGTAATTAAGGGAGGGATGGTTAAAAAAGGAGATGAACTACAAATGTAAAAATACCAATTTGTTTCTTTACAGCGTAAAAAGGTCAATACACAAGAAAAGCTACAAATAAATCACGGTAAATCAAGACTAAGTATAAAGAAAGTATAATATTAAAAAC
>CAZEUM010000136.1:0-3885 GCA_964514765.1 uncultured Sulfurovum sp. | reverse complement strand
TATAGTCATCAAGGTCAGATGCAAACTGTGCAAAAGCTTGAAGCTCTCTAAATGAGGCCAAATCAAGTCTTAGTGTACCAGATACTTGTTTCGTTGCTTTAATCTGAGCAGCACCACCAACACGTGAAACTGAAAGTCCAACGTTAATAGCTGGCCTAATACCTGAGTTGAATAAGTCCGTCTCAAGGAAAATTTGACCATCTGTAATAGAAATAACGTTTGTTGGAATGTATGCCGCAACATCACCTGCTTGTGTTTCAATGATTGGAAATGCAGTAATTGAACCAGCACCTAATTCATCAGAAAGCTTTGCAGCACGCTCTAGGAGTCTAGAGTGTAGGTAGAAAACATCACCTGGGTAAGCCTCACGACCTGGAGGACGTCTCAAAATCAATGACATCTCTCTGTATGCAACTGCATGTTTAGAAAGGTCATCATAAAAAATAACTGCATGCCTAGCATTATCTCTAAAATACTCAGCCATAGTTACACCAGCATAAGGTGCAAGAAATTGTAAGGCTGAAGAATCTGCAGCTGAAGCTGTTACAATGATTGTATAATCCATTGCACCATGTTCTTCAAGCTTTTTAACTGTAGCAACTACGGTTGATTGTTTTTGACCAATTGCAACGTAAATACAGACAACATCTTGACCTTTTTGATTGATAATAGTATCAATAGCCAATGTTGTTTTACCTGTTTGCCTATCACCAATAATAAGTTCTCTTTGACCACGACCTACTGGTACAAGTGCATCAATCGCTTTAATACCTGTCTGAAGTGGTTCATGAACTGATTTTCTAGCCATAATTCCTGGTGCTTTTTCTTCGATGAATTTATGCTCAGTTGCCTCGATAGCACCTTTACCGTCAACTGCTTCACCAAGTGAATTAACCACTCTACCTATAAGCCCATCACCTACTGGTGTTTTAAGAAGTTCACCTGCTCTTTTGATAGACATACCTTCTTTAATTCCTGCACTTGATCCAAGAATAACAACACCAACACTTGCTTCTTCAAGGTTAAGTACAAGTCCTTTAGCAGCATTATCAAATTCAACAACTTCTCCAGCCATAACATTATTAAGACCATATATTGATGCAATACCGTCTGCGATACCTACTACTTTTCCTATTTCATTGATGTCTACATCAATTTCAAAATTCTCAATTCTTTCTTTGATGATTGAACTTATCTCATCTGCTTGCAATTTAACTGCCACGAATACTCCTTTGTGTTAGATAACTATAGAGATTTCGTAATGAAATCAATTAGTTGTTCTTTAACTCTTTTTTTAGAAAAGTTAACCTCAATACCTAAATCATCAACGCAAACACGCAATCCATCAAGATCCGTTTTTTCTTGTTTTAATTTAATTTCAGAACCCGTATATCTCTTAAGTGTTTCTTCAAGCTTGCTTAATGTTTCTTGACCAAGTTTTTCACTGCTCTTCAATATACCTTCGTACTGATTTAACTCTTTTTGCAAATCAGCATTTAATACTTTTACAATAGCAGGAATAAGATCAAGTCTTTTGTTCTCACCCAATACTTTGATAAAATTAACAAGTGTATTGTCATTATCACTGATGGCAGACAATATCATTTTTGTTTTTTCTACGTCACCTACCAATGGAGATGTTAAAACAGACTTTACTTCTTCTGTTTGAATCACTTCACTTAAGACATTCAGTACTTCAACAATATCTTCGATATTGTTACTTACCAAAGAAAGTGCTTTTGCATATCTTTTGGCTATTAATTCTTCCATCTTATGCCACCTTCCCATCTGCCACTTTTTTAGAAATAATATCAACAACTTTATTTGAATAAAGCATAATATCATCGTTTGTAATGTTTTCACTAAGCACGGTATCAATAGCTTCTCTTACAGATTTTTTTTCTTCTAAAAGCATTTTGTCTTCAAGTTGTTTCTTCATAACATTTAACTCATTTTCATTTGCTTCTGAGATTTTTTTTGCCAAAAATATTGCATCATTTTTTGCATTTTCTAGGATTTGACTTGCTTTAGTTTTACTCTCATCTAAATGAGATTGCGCTAATTTTTTCTCATCTTTAGCCGCTTGAAGTTTTACTTCAATCTCATTGAGTTGCCCTTCAATACCTTTACTTCTACCTGTAAAGTAGTCTTTAACAGGATTAGCCAATAGATAATAAAGCAATGATACCCAAATGATAAAGTTAAAAACTCTTGGATTAAAGTCTGTCTCTCTTCCTGTCTGAAGGAAATAACGTGTTACTTCAGCATCAGTAGCACTTGCTAAAAGAGTAGCTGGTAATATAAGCAAAGACAATAGTATAATTTTTTTCATATTTTTATCCCCCCCTATAATTTGCTAAACTTAGCTTTAAGACTCTCTTTGAAAAGAGGCATTTGTGAAAGTAGAGCATTTTTAAGACTCTTTTTTTCTTCTGCTAACTTCTCGACAAAGTTACCATACTCATTATCTAACTCACTCTGTTTTGTTTCGACTCTACTTGCACTTAATGTTTTTTCATCATCAATTGCTTTCTGTCTTATTACTGTAGCTTCTTGTTTAGCATTGCTAATGTTTTCATCTGCTTTAGCATTGAGTTCGTCACTATTGCTGCTGAATCCTTTTGCTGCTTCTAAATCTTTTGCTATAGAGTTATCTCTGTCATCCATGAACTTAACCAAAGGCTGAACTAGCATTGAATTTAAAACAACAAGAAGAAACAGAAACAATACTAAGACAAACAACATCAATGGTAAATGTATATCAAGCATTAAAACTCCTCGTGTAATTTCGCGCTATTTTAGCATTATTCATATGAGGGTATGATTAAATATTGTTGCTTTCTAATAATATCTACATTTACTTTACTGCAACATACGAGCAAAAACAGTACTTGACTTCTTCTCTTGTTGTGTAGTGATTAAGGCTAAAAATCTCTCTATTTCTTTTTCATTTTTAAAATGAATTTCCAGATTATTTTTATTGGTCATATGTGCAAAAGGTAAAGCCTCATTAATCGCGGTCTTATAGTTATTGAATATATCAATAGGTAATTCTGTAGTGATTATTTTTGTATTTTCAGGCTTTACTGTAGGTTTATAGCTTTTGACCATTTTTTCAGCATCACGTACAGAAAGTTTTTGTCCTACAATAGAGTCCGCAATGATTTTTTGTTTTTTTTCATCAAGTCCAACCAAAATTTTGGCATGACCTTGAGATATTTTTTCTGAAGACACTTGCTCTTGTGCATAAGACGAAAGGCTAAGAAGGCGCATAGTATTTGTAATTTGAGAACGACTTTTATGTACTACATAAGAAAGTTCATCATGGGTAATTTTATGTACTTTAATCAATTCAGAATAAGATTTTGCCAATTCAATAGCATTGAGATTTTCTCTTTGTATATTTTCTATGAGTGCCAGTTCACGAAGTCGAATTTCATCAATATCTACATCCGCAATTATGGCTTCAATCATTTCTATATTAGCAAGTTTATGTGCCCTTAAACGGCGCTCCCCTGCAATAAGTAAATACCCTTCTTCTTTTTCAATAACGACTATAGGTTGAAGCAAACCATGTGTCGCAATAGACTGACTTAATTCTTCAAGTGATTCTTCATCAAAATGTTTACGAGGCTGGAAAGGGTTTGGGCTAATAGAATCAACTTCTAGCTCCTCTAGTCTTGCACCTTTTGATTCTAATGCAAAACTATCTACCTTACGAAGATCTTTCCCATATGCATCTTCTACTTCAGCTAAAATTTCTTCTAGTCCCCTACCTAGTGCCATCTTAACCCCTTGCAATCACAGTAGCTAGATTTCTATAGGCAATAGAACCTTTAGAGTTAGCTGCATACATTGTTACTGGTTTACCAAAACTTGGACTCT
>CAZEUM010000135.1:0-3899 GCA_964514765.1 uncultured Sulfurovum sp. | reverse complement strand
GGTATCTCGGATATTTTTAGCTTATATGGAATTTAGTTTTGATTTACCGTGCAAATAAATACATCCCCTCCATATATCCTCTAAAAACAGCTATACAATCCATGTTGTTCCCTATCCTTAGCTTCTATTATCTTATTATCGTATGTAATCTCTTGGGACACAACATTGTTTTTAGTCCTAGTTTTTTGATATGTCCATAGCTTAGTGCTTTATGTTTGGAGGCATTGGCTTTTACTTTGGTGCCGTCAAGGCTTACTTTCTCAACTTTAAGCAATCCTGTCTCTTGCGCTATAGAGTATCTGTATAAAGAGAGCTGATATTTAAGGAAGGAAACATTTTCTGAAATTGGCAATGCTATCATAAATCGGGATGGGTATTTGCGTATATATCTAATAGGCTATTGAGTTGTTTGCTTTGAATGTTGTCATAGGGGCTTGGCACTATAATATTTTCTTATTTTATATTCTTTTAAGAAAAAATATACTATAATTATCTCAGGCCAGTTATTGAATTGGTACTAAATTTATTTTAACAGGAGTTAATATGAGAGAAACAACTAACATGAGAAAAGGTTTTACAATGATCGAATTGATCTTTGTAATCGTAATTATTGGTATTTTGGCAGCAGTTGCCATTCCTAGATTGGCAGCTACTAGAGATGATGCGCTAATGTCACAAGGGATTGCTAATGCAAAAACATGTTTGAATGATATTGCTGCACATTATCAGGCGCAAGGTGCAATGCCTGATCGAGAGGCTATTCCTGCTTGTACTGCATTGCCAGTTGAGGTATTAGGTGAGACAATTGATGCAACTATCGATGGTCTTACTGTAACTGTCATTGGAACTAATATAGTAGGTCTTGATGGAGAGCATATTGTTGGAGGTACGTTAGTAAATAGAGCAGTGGCACCAATCTAAGATTGCAAGTGCCAAATAATAGTAAATCCAAAAAATTTGCAAAACTAGAAGAAGCTATCTTTAGAAAACTTAAAGATGGTTTTATGGTCTTCAAAAGCTATAAAAGAGTACAAAGGATGAAAGAAAAATGCTTGTCAAGTTCATTCGGTCACCCAGCCGTTTTCTACTTGGGCAGTTTGCCAGTAGTCAATCTCCAAATCTCTAGTTTTCTCATTAGAGTTAAATTATATCACAAAGTCTGAGTTCCTACTCAGACTTTGTTGATATTTGACCTCGATTCATTCTCCAATTCTATGTGAAGAGTGGACTGTCCTATCTAAAATGGTATCTGCTACAGTATCATTAATTGAAATAATCGTAACCAATCACCTCCCAAGTAAAACACACAATTACCCTTAGCGACAGCAAGCAAAAATTCAAATTTATTCAAGCTTCTTTTTATGGAAGTGTCAAAACTTTCTTCATATTCTTTTTTCAATAATACTCTTTGTTTCTGTGTCAATGAAAGCTTATGGTCTTTTATAGCTTCTTTAAAAAGTAGCTTAAGGTGTCTATTAAGATTAAAAAGGTCTGATAGAAGTGCTACAATTTATCTAATTACTTTTCAGCAAGTAACTCCCGAACCACATCTCTATCATCAAAAGGATGCTTAACACCTTTTATTTCCTGATAGTCCTCATCCCCTTTTCCAAGAACAAGGAGGACTTCATTCTCTTCAAGTGCATCAAGTGCCATTTTAATAGCAAGTCTTCTGTTTGGGCAGGCAGTCACGTTATCTTTACCAAGCAACCCTAGCAATATATCTTCTAGTATCATTTCGGGTACCTCATCGCGAGGGTTATCAGAAGTAACATAAATTTTATTGGCATAACGTCCAGCAACTGCACCCATACGAGGACGTTTCTCTTTGTCTCTATTGCCACCTGCACCAAATACCACAGAGATGTCTCTGTCTTTCATAGACTCTAGTACCGCATGCATACCATCATCTGTATGTGCAAAGTCTACAATCACAAGAGGCTCACGAGATACCACTTCCATACGCCCTGAAACACCTGCAAAGTATTCTACTACCTCACAAATCTCTTCTATATTTTTACACGTAAGCATCTGTACCGAGCCAATAGCTGCCATAAGATTAAAGAGGTTAAAAAGCCCCACCATAGGTGAGTGAAATGTAGCCTCTCTTTGTAAATGTTTAATACCTGCAGTAATTCCATGAAGCAAAGAAAAAGCTTGCACTTTAAAAGTTGCAGGTTCATCTATCCCATAACTTTGTGTTCCTACAGGGTTATAAGTGATGTTTTTAATGTCATCTTTATTTAGAAGCTTAGGTGATTCATCTGCAAAAAACAAGCTTTTTACCCGTCTATACTCTTCAACCGTACCATGATAGTCCAAATGGTCAGAACTAACATTGGTATGCACTTTTAATGCAAATTCAAGCCCTTCAATACGTTTTTGATCAATAGCATGTGAACTAACTTCCATAATGAAGTACTTACATCCCAAATCTGAAGTCTGCTTCATATTGTGTAGAGTTTCCAATATAGAGGGTGTGGTCATACTTTTATTTTCTATACGTTTCTCTTGGGCAAATAATCCACGCGTACCTTGAAGGGCTGGGTTTTCATTTAGGTCAAGTAAAAAAGAGTAAATGGCAGCAGTCACTGTTGTTTTACCATTTGTACCTGTTACCCCTACTACTTTCATGCTAGAAAGATTCCAAATTTCTATAAGGTCTGAGGGGAAAATAATCTCTGGTTTTTCTTCTAATGCATCATAATATCCTTTGTTTTGTGCAGTAATTAAAAAAAGTGTCTCCTCCTCCAGTTTAGCAGTATCATCCGTAATAAATTTATAGGTATCTTTACTAAAGTCTAATTTCACTACTCAACACCACGCACAACATGGTATAAGGCAAGTATTTCTTGATCATTGCCAAACAAACTTACCGAAGCATCCAAATAGCCTAATGCCATTTCATCAAAGCCTTCTTGTGACAATTGTTTTACAAAATGCATAAATTCATCTTTATTACTAATGACCACTTTGGTTGAAAACATAATGTCTTCAAAAGTCTTTTTAAAAGAGCCTCTGCTTTCTACAAGGTTCATAAAATCACTATAGCGAATACCGTCACTATATTCAATCTCTTCTTCCATGGGTTTAAGTAAAAGTTCTTCAATTTGAAGTTTAGAAGTATCCAAAGATTCAAGAAGTCCCTCGATGATATCTACGGCATTTGTTTTTTCATTCTTAATAACCTGATAATAGTCAAAAAGTGCTTGCGCTTCATCTGCACCTTCTGCACCTAAGTCACTCAAGTACACACCAACTTTTGCTTCATCTAACAAAGGATAGTCTTTTAAAATAAGTCCATACCCTCTTAGTGAATTGCTAAAGTCTCCTCTTGTAAACGCATATTCAGCTCTTTTAAGCAATAAATCTTGGCTTATCTTGTTCATATTAACTTAACTGATCTAATTTATCTTCAAATCCATGAGGTACATTTACGACAATTATTTCTGGATGGATAAGGGTTTGCATCTGTTTTTCAACACCAAACTTAATGGTTGTCCCTGAAGAGCCACACCCTACACAGGCACCTTGAAGTTGCACATATACTTTCCCTTCATCTATATTTAATAGTGTAATATCTCCACCATCAAGTTTGATGGAAGGTCTTACCTTCTCTATCACATTTATTACTGCTGGTTGCAATTCTTCATCTGTAAATGGAATCAATGGAGCTCCTTTAAATGACATCTCTCTCGAAATATCGTAATTAATAATATTATAACAAAACCATAGTAAATTCTCTGTGTACTAGGTGTTATTATTGTGTTATACACTAAAAGTATTACTTTGTCAACACAAAAGTGTCTAAATAAAACCTTTTTATAGCTGACATTACAGTACTATGTATCAACAAATTCAGAAAAAATAAAAATAAAAAGACTTATTTAAGCCTCCTT
>CAZEUM010000134.1:0-3905 GCA_964514765.1 uncultured Sulfurovum sp. | reverse complement strand
GTACTTTTAAAGTAGGGTTAGGGCTTTTATTTTTAGCTTTGTAAGCTGCACAAGCCCCAGAACCATAGCTTGTGTAAGCTAAAGGTAGACCAAGTACAGCCCTGACATGTAAAGCAAATTGACTTTGACTCTGCGTGATGAGTGTGACCATTCCTGTGTCATGTGGACGAGGGCTAAGCTCTGAAAAATAGACCTCTTCCTCTTTTACAAAGAACTCTACACCAAAAATACCTCTACCACCTAAGCTATCGGTAACCATTTTGGCTATATCTTTGGCTTTTTGAAGCGTTTCTTTTTTCATCTCCATAGGTTGCCAAGAAAGGATAAAATCTCCATCTTTTTGTATATGTCCTATAGCGTCACAAAAGACAGTGCCTGTTTCATTGCGCACTGTTAACAAGGTTATTTCATAGTCAAAAGCTATAAATGCTTCAACAATGAGTTCCGAAGCATCCCCTCTAGCCTCTTTTGCAATCTCCCATGATTTTTCTAGGTCTTCAGGCATTTTTGCAATGCTTTGTCCATGCCCAGAAGATGACATCACAGGCTTTATGACACAAGGAAACTTTATGCGTTTAGCAGCCGACTTGAGTCCATCTAGGCTGCTTACAAATTCATAGTTAGATGTTTGAAGTCCCAGTTCTTCCGCCGCAAACAAACGGATGTTCTTACGGTGCATAGTTTTGTTGACTGCTTCAGCATTTGGAGTGACATGAAAACCACGTTTTTCAGCTTCAAATAAAGCAGAAATAGAAATGGCTTCTACTTCAGGCAAAATGTACGTAGGTCTTTCTTCTTCTATGACTTCAAGTACTGTAGCCTCATCTTGCATGTCTATAGCGTAAGACTTATTGGCGACAAGATGTGCAGGGGCATTTTCATATTTGTCAACAGCCACAACTTCTATGCCTAGACGTTGCGCTTCTATAGCTACTTCTTTAGCAAGTTCTCCAGAACCAAGGAGCATGATTTTAATGGCGTCTTTTTGTAAAGGGGTTGTAAATGTCATAGCCTTTGCCTTTAGAAAATAATTATAGTTATTTTAGCGAAAAGTTGTATGAACTATCTTTAGGAAAGGAAGATAAAAAATAAAATTTTTTGAAAATGTTATAGAATTGGTGAGGTAAATAAAATGGTGGCTCGAGACAGAATCGAACTGTCGACACAAGGATTTTCAATCCTTTGCTCTACCCCTGAGCTACCGAGCCACGGCATAATGAGATAACAAAAAAAGACTAGCTGTCTGTTTAAGTGGGTAGAATTATAACGGCTTAAACTTAAGAATCTGATAGACAATAGTGAAAATATGTATTATTTTAAATTTTTCACTAATTCTATAAAAGTATCACCCCTATGCTTGTAAGAATTGAATTGGTCAAAGCTTGCAGATGCAGGCGATAGGAGTGCAGTTTCTCCTTGTTTTAGGGACGCATCAATAGTGCTTATGGCAAGGTCTAATGTTTGGCAAGGGGTGCATGTTATGTTGTAGGTATTTGCAAGGTCAATAAGCTTAGTACTATCTACTCCTATAGTGTAGAGGCTAAGGTCTATAGTTTGCATAAATTTAAAAATAGGTTCTAAATCCATACCTTTGTCATCACCGCCCAAAATGAGGTGAATATGCTTATCGCTATACGCTTTTATGGCTTGTATGCCTGCATCTACATTGGTGGCTTTTGAGTCATTGACCCAGAGTCTACCTTGGGCATCAAAGAGTTCTTCTTGTCTGTGGGCATCACGTTTGAAGTTGTTGAGCAAATCATAATCAACTTCATCAAAAAGTACTCTAGTAATGGCAAGAGAGAGTAGGGCATCTTGCAAGAAGGCACCTTTGTACTTTAGTTTTGAAGCATCTAGGTTAAAGTACTCACATATAAAAGCATCGCTGTCATACTCTACAATATAGGCATGGCTTTTAGGTAAATGCATCCCTTTTGGCACTAAGGCTAGTTCTCCTTCTCTCATGTTTTTTAAAGGGTTTAGTTTCGCGTTAGCATAAGATTCTACTGTGCCATGCCAGTCTAGGTGATCAGAAGTTACTGGAAGGAGTAGGTAGATGCTTGGGGCGGCAATGCGTGTGTGATGTAAAGTGAAAGAACTTGACTCTAGTACCCAAATAGGTGCATCTGTATCTAAATTGGCAAGAGGTGTACCTATGTTCCCTCCACTTACAGCCCCTCTTTTTTCAAGTAAATGTGTAAGCATTTGCGTGGTGGTGGTTTTGCCATTGGTTCCTGATATCCATATATTAAAAGGCATATCTTTGACAAAATAATCATATTCACTTAAAAGGTGTTTTGCATTTTTTATGAGTGAATTTTGGGGCTTAAGGCTTGGTGTTGTGACTTCCATTGTACTCTCATTGGGCTTAAATAGGGAAGAGGGCTTGATGGTATTATTATCCTCGTCTATATAGGTTTCTTTACAGTTGTCATCAAAAAAAGTACAGCCCCCACCTAGCTTTTTTGCAATAGCTTTAGTAGTAAGTCCATAGCCAAATAGTGTTGGTTTTTTGCTAGACATATTATCTGAACTTAAAAGAGATAAGGGCAAGGATATTTGCAATAAAAGAAATCATCCAAAAACGCACAATAATTTTGTTTTCTGCCCATTTTTTAAGCTCATAATGGTGATGTATGGGAGCCATGAGAAAAATGCGTTTCCCCCGTAACTTATAGCTTCCTACTTGCAAGATGACCGAAATGGTTTCTACCACAAATATTAAACCAATAAGGACAAGAAGTACTTCGCTCTTACCTAAAATAGCGAGGTAAGCGATAAACCCACCAATGGCAAGGCTACCAGTATCTCCCATGAAAACCTCTGCAGGGTAACAGTTGTACCATAGAAAACCAAGTAGTCCTCCAGCAAAGGCAAGGGCTAAAATAGTTACTTCTCCTACACCTTTAATGTTTGGCACAAGAAGGTATTGACTAAAGAGGGCATGTCCTGTTACATAAATAATGACAGCAAGTGTCCCTATTGCAATAATAGAAGGAACGGTTGCAAGCCCATCTAACCCATCTGTAAGATTTACGGCATTGGTAGTAGCTAAAAAAACAAGTATCCAAAGAAGAATAGATGCATATCCCAAATCAAAAAGAGGTGTTTTTAAAAAAGGTACATAAAACTCAGTAGAAAACCCTGTATAAAGCAATACACATGTAGCCATTACTGCTATGACAACTTGCAAAAGTATTTTCCTTTTAGGTGTAAGTCCTTCGAGGTTGTCTCCTGACATGATTTTGCCAAGATCATCGTTAAATCCAACAAGTCCAAACCCGACAATAGTAATGAGTCCACCCCAAATGTAAAGATTGCTAAGGTCAACGGTGATGAGGGCAGCAATAAGTGTTGCGACAATCAACACTGCCCCACCCATAGTAGGGGTATGTTGTTTGCTTTCATGTGCAGGTACATACTTACTTATGGGCTGATTTGCATTCTTTGCTAATGCCCAAGAAAGATACTTTGGCATAGCTAGAAGTGTAATCATAAAAGCAATAAAAAAGGCAAGACCTGCACGCACAGTGATGTATCCAAATAGGTTAATATCTAGTAATTGAGAGAGTTCATGTAACATAGGTTTTTTGTCCCTTTAGGTTTAAGAAAGTTTATTTTACTATTATTTCAATAAAATATACGACTTTATAAAATGACAGGATATGTGATGCAAAAACAAAAAACAATTTTAATTATCACCGACGGCATAGGCTGTAAGCCTGATAGTACTTGTAACGCATTTAAAGATGCAATAAAACCAACTTATGACACATTATTTGATAGAGCACCCAGGGTGCTTATATCAACACACGGATTGAGTGTTGGCTTACCAGAAGGACAAATGGGGAACTCTGAAGTAGGACATATGACCATTGGTTCTGGACGTATTTTGTATCAGGATT
>CAZEUM010000133.1:0-3927 GCA_964514765.1 uncultured Sulfurovum sp. | reverse complement strand
TCTTTATTGGTGCTATGGGTAAGTCTGCACAGTTTCCATTACACACATGGTTGACAGATGCTATGGAAGGTCCTACACCAGTTTCTGCTTTGATTCATGCAGCAACAATGGTAACAGCAGGGGTTTTCTTAGTGATTAGAGCAAATCCACTTTATTCTATGGAAGCAGTTGAAGGTGTGTCATTTTTCATCGCTAGCTTAGGTACATTTGTTGCATTCTACGCAGCATCTATGGCATTAGTAGAACGCGATTCAAAAAGAATTATTGCCTACTCTACACTTTCACAGTTAGGGTACATGTTTGCAGCAGCTGGACTTGGTGCCTATTGGATAGCACTTTTTCACCTAGCAGCTCACGCATTCTTTAAAGCACTTCTTTTCCTTGGTGGGGGTAATGTGATGCATGCAATGCATGATGAACTTGACCTCTTTAAAATGGGAAATTTAAGAAAGAAAATGAGAGGTACGTGGATTTACATGACCATAGCTTCTATTGCTTTGGCTGGTTTGCCACCACTTGCAGGCTTCTGGTCAAAAGATGCCATTATTGAAACAGCATTTAATGAGCATACCTATATCTTATGGATTATGTTGGTTATTACCGCAGGTATGACGGCATTCTATTCATTTAGACAGGTGTTTTTATCGTTTTATGGTGAAGACCGTCATACAGCATTAGGTTTTGACCCACATGAAATGTACAAATTTGTGCTTGTTGCTATGTCTCCTCTTGCTGTACTTGCAATTATCACAGGGTGGTTTATGGGTGCATACAAAGGATTCATTTACAATATAGGTGAAAGTGTACAGTATGAAATGTCTGAACACACACATCACCTTGCAACGTACTTGGGACTACTTGTTGTCTTCTTTGCACTATCAGGCATAGGCTATGCGTATTACAAATATGCAAGGACAGGTAGGAATGCTTGGAAAAGGTCAGAAAAAGTTGAAAATGGGTTCTTCTATAAATTGCTTATCAATCAATACTATGTACCTGTATTTTATGAAGCATTTATTACTAAACCATATATGATGATTTCTGAAATGCTTTGGACAAAAGTAGACTTAAAAATAGTAGATGCAACAGTAGATAATATTGCGAAATTTTTCTATAGTACAGGTGATAAAACAAGAAGTATGCAAACAGGTAACCTTTCAAACTATCTAAATTGGATGGCGGTTGGTGCTGTAATGCTATTGGTAATTGCTGCTTTCTCAGCAATGATAGTTTAAGGGATAATAATGGAAAATATATTAAGTATATTGGTATTTTTCCCAGCAATTGCAGGATTGCTTGGGTTTGTAGTAGATAAAAATAGTATTAGGGCATACGGTATTACGGTTGTAAGTATCGAGTTTTTACTCTCACTATTGTTATGGTTCAGTTTTGATACTGCTAGTGCAGGTATGCAGTTTGTTGAGATGATACCTTTGATTCCAGATATGGGAATTTCCTATTATGTGGGTGTTGATGGTATTTCATTGTTTATTATTATATTGACTACATTGATGACCTTAATTGGTATGGTATCTATGGGTGAGACTAAAAATATTAAAAATATGATTATCACCCTTCTCTTTTTAGAGATGACAATGATAGGTGTATTTGTGGCACTTGATGCAATTATCTTCTATCTTTTCTGGGAGCTTTCTTTGGTACCGATGCTTTATATCATTGGTGCATGGGGTGGACCACTTAGAGTGTATGCCTCAATCAAGTTTTTCTTATATACTTTTACAGGTTCACTTATTATGCTTGTAGGTATGCTGTTTGTAGCATACACTTACCATAGTCTTACAGGTGTTTGGAGTTTTGCCATTACAGACTGGTATGCTTTGGACTTACCCGTAGATTATCAGTTATGGCTTTTTGCAGCATTTTTTGTAGGATTTGCTATTAAGGTACCAATGTTTCCGTTCCATACATGGATTCCTTATGCACATGGACAAGCACCAACTATTGGTTCTGTTATTCTTGCAGCAGTACTTCTTAAAATGGGTACCTATGGTTTTGTAAGATTTTCACTGCCTATGTTCCCTGATGCATCCGTAATGGCAATCACACCTATTGCTATATTGTCACTTATTATGATTGTATACACAGCGATGATAGCATATGCACAAAAAGATATTAAGCAAGTCATTGCCTATTCTTCTGTTTCACACATGGGTATTATTATGTTAGGTCTTTTTGCAATGAATGCAGAGGGACTTTCTGGTTCAGTATTTCAAATGTTATCTCACGGTATCGTATCGGGAGCATTGTTTATGTTGGTTGGTATGATTTATGAGAGAAGACATACAAAACTTATGTCAGAATTTGGTGGTCTTGCAGCAGTAATGCCTAAGTTTGCTATCATCTTTGGTGTCATGCTCATGGCATCAGTAGGTTTACCTCTTACTATTGGTTTTGTAGGTGAATTCCTTGTGCTACTTGGTTTTTATCAAGTCTCACCAGTGATGACTATCATTGCTGGTACTTCCATTATTCTTGGCGCGGTGTATATGCTTCGAGTGATGAAGTTTACTTTCTTTGGTCCTTTAGACAATGAAGAAAATAAAAAACTTAAAGACCTTAACCGTAGAGAAACGTGGTCACTCATACCATTGCTTGCTATTGTAATTTGGCTAGGTGTGTATCCTAAACCTGTACTTGAACCCATAGACAACTCGGTCAAAGCGTTGCTTAGTTTTATGAATGAAAAAGCACGTACGCAAGAGGCAAAAGATATGATTAGAGTTTCAAAAATGAGCAATTCAACTATTTCAACTATGGGAGGCAAATAATGTTAGAGCCTATTAATGTAAGTTTAGAAAGCTTAAACCTTATAACACTAGCCCCCATGCTTATTGCCATTGGTGGTGGGTTGATTATTTTAGTACTTGACTTATTCAACAATAAACTAGATAAAACACTTTATGTTATGTTGACAATATTGGTTTTGTTCATTAACTTTGGTGCAGTACTAGGGCTTAATGTAAATGAACGTGGCTTTTTCGATGTGATGCTTATTGATGGTATATCCATTATATCGCAACTGATGATTATTGGTGCTTCGATGATATTTATACCATTGGCACTTACATCTAAGCGTTTCCACGAGTATGCATATCCTGAATTTTTTGCACTTTTCTTGTTTATGATTGCTGGGTTCCAGTTTATGGTAGCTTCAGATAATCTTATCCTTATATTTGTGGGACTAGAGACTGCATCATTATCGCTTTATACACTTATTGCGATGCACAATAGAGCTAACTCCTATGAGGCAGCGGTAAAGTACTTTATGATGGGTGCATTAGCGGCTGCTTTCTTTGCTATGGGGTCAGTTGTAATTTATGCTTTAACAGGTTCGGTAGAGCTTTATAAGGTTGCAGAAGTATTGGCAACACGCTTAGATGAAACAGGTCTGATGATAGCAATATTTGGTTCATCCGTACTTCTTATGGTTGCTTTTGGATTTAAGCTTTCTCTTTTCCCTTTCCATACATGGGCACCAGATGTATATGAAGGTGCTTCTGCACCATTAGCAGGATACATGTCAGTAGTGCCTAAAATTGCTGCTTTTGTTGTAAGTATTAGAATATTTGGTATGTATCTTGACCTTGGCATTGAATGGGTAAGATGGATGATACTTATAATTGCAGTGCTCACAATGACTCTTGCAAACATTATGGCTCTAGTTCAAGAAGATGTTAAACGTATGCTTGCATATTCATCTATCTCTCATGCTGGTTTCATCATGGCGGCACTTGCACTCGATACCACAGAAGGGAATACAAGTATATTCTTATACTACGCACTTTTCATGTTTACAAACCTAGGAGCATTTGCAATGTTATGGATTTCTCGTCATAAAAAACGAATATTTGACAAACGTTATGACCATCCTTTTGAAAAATTTGCAGGACTTATTAAAATTATGCC
>CAZEUM010000132.1:0-3928 GCA_964514765.1 uncultured Sulfurovum sp. | reverse complement strand
TCCAGAAGATTGTGCCGTTCTTAATTTAACAATCTCTTTTGACATATTATGCCCCTTTCTTTTTATTTACGTTTTTAAAAACCTCTTTAAGAATTGCCTTAACTGGCATCGACATACCACTAGCAACTCTAGGTCTACCAATAATTTTAGCCGTAGATTTACCATAAAGTGACGTTGTTACTTCTTTGTCCAGCCAGCCAACAGCATTGAATTCTGGAACAAAGATGTATTTAGCACCTTTAGTAGCTTCTAACAATTCAGTATGTGGGAATGGTCTAATGGTTCTTAATTTAACTACTTTAGACTTAATACCTTGCTTAGCAAGCTTTCTATGTGCTTCTTTAGCTTGATGAGACACTGCACCACAAGCAACAAATACAATTTCTGCACCTGCATCACCCGTTATATGTTCCAAACCTTTAAGATAATGTTTAGCATGTGGTATAGATATGTCTGCGTTAAGGACTTGTCTCTCCTCTAAAGACAAAACCTCTTTATCGTTCAATAAAACATTTTGGGTACCTGTCAACATCGGCTTGTTCTCAAACTTGATAGTTAGAAAAATAATCCCTAGAGCAATACCTATCATAGCTAGAGTGAACAGGGGAAGCACTTCTCCTGATACAATTTGTTGAAACACCAAAACCATCGCTGAACTTAGACCCATATCATAAGGCAAGGTTCCTGCTCTCCATATGGTCTCACCCAAAAGTCCTATAGAGAGAAATATTAAGATATAAATCCCCACAACAATCTTTGTTTTTTTAATATTTTCTTGTTTTACTTTTCTATGCTTCATTCATAATTCTTAGTCAAAAGACACTGTTCTTTTTTCGGATACTGCAATTTTTGCTTCAGACAATGTCCATCTCTCAAAATCAAATTTTAATTGTTTTGGAAATTTGTTTACTATAAACACTGTAGGTACAGACTGCACCTTTGCATTATAATCTTCAATAGAAGCATTAAAGGCTTTTTTTGCATTCGCCAATTTTCTCTCGATGTTCTCTATGGACTCTTGCAGTTGAAGCATATTTGTGCCAGATTTTAGTTCAGGGTATGCTTCCATAGTCATGTTAATGCCTGATGAGAGTTGCCCACTTACCACAATTTCAGAAAGTTTTTCTTCAGTATTTTTGTCAATGGTTCCAGAAGATTGTGCCGTTCTTAGTTTAACAATATCTTTAAATACACCTTTTTCATGGTCCATAAACTTTTTTACAGTGGCTATAAGACTGTCAAAAAGTTTATTTCTCTCATCAAGTTGAATTCCAATAGCCTTTTCATCTGTAATCACTGCCTCTTTTAATCCAATGACACTATTATATAAAGAAACCACATATATCACCAATATTACTATTGTCCCAATTACTATCCACATATTTATATCCTTTTTATTTTAATATATTATACACTGGCGAATTCGCCACTTATAAATGCAATTCCTTGGTACCTAAAAGTATCAAGGTCTCAAATCCACCGATTTATCATACTCAATATTATACTTTTTAAGTATACCACTTTGTTTAGTTTGTGCCTCTTTTTTGTCGATGATGACCTGTATACCATCTTTGTCTTCTAAAACAATATAAGGCGTTTTAACTGTTTGCATTAGCTCATAAAATTCTTGAAAGTTTTTAAACTCCTCACCATTTACTTTGTCAATGGGCCACATGCCAAAATCGTTGTCTCCTCTACTCATGTCTGAAGCCAATACTTTTAGCAAAACCACCACTTCACTTTTGTCTTCTTCTTGCCATTTTGAAGCTAAGTTACTCAATGTCACACGATTTCTTTTGGTTGAGACAATGAGGTTTCGACTCAAAGGAGAAAAAATATAGCTCCCATAGATGAAATAACTAGGCATACTGTCATAACGTGTGGTTTTTATCAAATACAAATCATCCGAAATATGTTTTAACTTTGCCTCTACTTGCATAGGTTTTTGATCTCTTATGATATTTAAGGTAATAGTATCTCCCATTTGATGGCTATCAACAAAATGATGGAAATGTGTGTACTCGTGCCTTCTAAACTCTACCGTACCATCATTTTCAATGTTGTGTCCATCAATAGCTGTGATGATATCACCCTCTTCAAGTATGTCTGCCAAGGCAGAATTATAGACTACTTTATTTACGAGCTTACCAGAGGTATTACTGTCAAGCCCATAATAACGTCTTAGTGCAGGGTTTTCAAGCTTTTGAGTTCCTAAACCTAAGTCTGCAAAGCCATCATATTTTCCATCTTGCATGTCTTCTATAAAATGTTTCACTATGTTTACTGGGACTATATACCCTATGTTTTGTGATTTTGTAATGACTTGCATTACCACACCAATGATTTTTCCCTCAGACAAGGCAGGTCCCCCTGAATTTCCAGGGTTTACTGCTGCATCTATTTGTACTGCTAAAAAAGATTCCCCAGAATGGGCATAGGTATGATGCTCTACACGCGACACCACACCAATAGTAGCAGAAAGTGTAGACCCTCCCATAGGGTAACCGTACACTACTATTTTTTGTTCTACCTTGGGTAAGTCGCCAAAAGTTAGTGGGGTCACTCCGTTAAAAAATGTTTCCTCTTCTACTTTTAAAAGTGCCAAATCAACCTGATGTGAAACGGCATGTACTCTAGCAATATAACGTTTTCGTTGTCCATAACGCTGTACTTCCAAAAAAGCCTGATTGGCAACTACATGTGCATTAGTAAGAATATACCCTCCTTCTATAATGGCACCAGAACCCGTGCTACTACGCATTGCACTACTCCATGGTGCTTGGTAGTTGGGTATTTTTGCTGTGGCAAATATCTTTACGATGGCTTGTTTTGTTTTATCTTCTTTTTGGCTGTTTGCTATAAGTATCAGTGTACTTAACAGTAATGTCCATAATATTTTCAAAGTTTTTCCTCTTATGTATAATATATAAAAGTGGATAAATCCACCCTAAGCGATATATGTTTCTGCATCAAAACATTCAATGCCACGATCAAGTGCCTCTTTTGCCATTAATCCTGCTTCTTTTGAAGAAATAAGATTTTTATGTTCATCATAAAGTTTAGCAGAACAAACACCACAAGAAGGGCTTCTGTCTTTACCTATAAAAAGGTTTATTTGGGGATGTGCATCAAAAAAGCCTTTGGCATAACTGTGTAGTGGTAAAGACAAATCTTCCCCTGTATTATTAGAGATAGCACAATATCTACCAGTAGTATACACTAAATCCATAGTAGGTCGTGGAGATCCAAAAGCATCATCTTCTGGACAAAAAGCAAATAACTCTACACCTTCCAGTTTAGCCAATAAGGCATCATTACGATTATCACTTGCATCATAACGACATTTAGTTCCCAAAAGACATGCCGAAATAGCTACTGTTTGTTTCATGCTTAATAAACAAAAAGTAACACATAGACCCAGCCACCAGTAACTGTTGTCAATATAATACCAATAAATGCACCTTGCCCTGCTTTTTTATGTGCTTTGGAATAAGACCCAGGAAGTGTAGACTGTTTTTTATAGCGTCTAGCATAGAGCAATGTCATCACCCACAATATAAGCGTAGAAACAGCAACCATAATATGAAAAATCAAGACATATATAAAATAATGATGAGGAACAGAGCTACCTTCCATTAAATGTCTATATCCACCTTCTACACGCACACCATACTCAAAAAACACTACTACAATGACTGTCACTATAAAAAGTAGCTTTTGTATACTCTCATGTGCCTTATAGTTTTTTTGTTTAGCCAGTAGAATAGCACCAAAAATCAAGAAGGGCAAAAGTGCTACAATCACCGATACAATATCCATAAACAATGGCGCACGTGTACCTAAAAAACCTGTTTCAAATAAAAAATCCATACTAACCCTATATAATTATTTTCCTAAGCATATCAAAAATCTATTAACAAATAGCAAT
>CAZEUM010000131.1:0-3977 GCA_964514765.1 uncultured Sulfurovum sp. | reverse complement strand
TAATGTTGTTGGACGCGTATTATAGCACCGAAGCTCTTAGATGTCAATAGTATTTCGAGAAAATACGTTAATTTGTGGAAATTCTTTTTTTGCTTACATAATATATGTAAAAACTAAAATAAACAAAGGAAATATAGATGCACAATATCACTTTTTCAAGATATAATGATATGATACTAATATTACCCCACTAAGTGAATAATACATAGGATATTTATGAAACTACCTAAGGAACAAACACTCTATCGGATTATGGTATTTCTTCTTGTACTCATGGTAGTACTTGGCATTTTATTTGATACGGACTACAATTAATGAAAAAAAATCTATTTGAAATGGGAGCAAGTTTTAATACAGAAGAAAATGTAGGTTGGTCTTCTGACAACAAAAGTAAAGCTATTAAAAAAATCTCTACCGAAATAAAAATACCTGAAAAGCATCAACTACATTTTGCAAAGGAGAAACGCAGAGGGAAAGTAGTGACCATAGTAAAACCCTTTTACTTGACAAAAAATGACCTGCAAACTTTGCTCAAAACTTTAAAGAAAAAACTGGGAACAGGAGGAACCGTGAAAGAAAACTGTTTAGAGTTTCAAGGTGACATTCCTGCACAAGTACGTAAACACTTAGAGGCTTTAGGCTATGGGTTTAAGCTTTAGGCTATTTACCTATGGCTAAGGCATACTAGACCATTTCATCATTGCCTACAAATTCATTGACTTCATCATCATAATACGCACCAATGCCTGAACACCCTAAGCCAAGTTAATATGAAGGTTTTCTAAGAAGGACGTCTTGCACCTTTATATCTTTTTGAGTAAAAGTTCTTATTAAGGCTGGTAATAACTACTTTTTTCTTTGCAGAAGACGCATGAATAAATTTATTATCACCCAAATAAATACCTACATGATTTACATAACCTTTGCGTCTTTTGGACGTATCAAAGAAAACAAGATCACCTTTTTTTAAGTCTTTTCTTTTTATATATTTACCGTGCTTTGATTGTTTAATAGAAGTTCTAGGGATAGAAATTCCATTTTTTCTATATACATATTTGGTAAAGCTAGAACAGTCATAGGTATTTCTAGTCCCACTTGCACCCCATACATATCTTTTCCCCAATTTCTTTTTAGCATCTGTTTCTATTTTTTTGGACTTATTAAAATTTGATTTTTTAGTACTTGAAAAAATATTAGATAAGGCAAAAGTGTTAGATTTTTTTGGTTTTAAACTCACCCTGTCTAAGCTTGGCAGAGAAAGCAGTATTTTTTTATTTGAACGTTTCTTTTTAAAAGTTTTCTTCTTTTTAGGGACTTTGATTATTCGACCCAACTTAAGAGTATCACCTTTTTTCATATTGTTGTTCTTTGTAAGTTTTGATATAGTTGTGTGATGCTTTTTTGCGATATCAAAGAGAGTATCACCTTTTTTTATGCGGTACTTAGATAATTTTATCGACTGCTTTTTAGTTGATTTTTTACTTGTAGGTACTTTTAGTACTTTCCCTATTTTAAGCACCTCACCTATTTTGATACCATTGGCTTGTCTTACTTTCGCGACAGTAGTATGGTTCTTTTTTGCGATATTATAGAGGGAGTCTCCACTTTTTACTTTGTATTTAATGGTTTCAGTAGCTGCATGAGTGAATAGCGTTGTACAGGATAATGTTAGTAGTAAAATAGAAACTATTTTCAATATGTTCTCCTAATAATATAATACATTAGCATAGATTATAGTCCATACTAAAAATAGTATATTATTATAGCTACATAAAATAAACCAAAAATAAACCAATTTTTAAATTTATCTGAAAATATCTCTCATGACATTTTTAATGTCTTAGCGATATGCTCTGCCACCCTAAATGCATTGGCATAAATCGTCCATGTATATGCGACAGAACCACCTGTAGGCATAAAACTAGCATCTGCTACAAAAAGGTTTGCTAGATCATGTGTTCTACAATATTTGTTTAACACCGATACTTTAGGATCATTACCAAAACGACATCCTCCTGCAACAAGATTTTGAGCAGGGGCTGATGAAATACCAGAGTAAACATTTTTTGCACCCATTTCTAGAAGTATTTTCTCACATTTTTGGGCTATATATTTACCTACTTTTAGATCTTGAGGGTGTCCTTCCACACGTAACTTTCCTACGGGCATCTCATATTTATCTTTATGTGTAGGATCTAAAGCAACAAAACAATCATCATTGGGCAGCCAGTCATTAAAGATTTCAAAACGAATACTTTTTTGTTCCCTCATTCGCTTAACAACGCGTTCTCCTAGCTCTTTTCCCCAAACCAACTTACCTTCTTCATAATTATTTTTACCTGCACGGCTAATAATATTTTGGTGTTCAAACATGAATTCAACAGAACCTCCTTTAAATTTTCCCTCCCACCAATGCTCTATAAAGTACCAATCAAGTACTGAACGATTCACAAAAAGTCCAGTTCTCATAAGGTCTTCAAATTTTATCTCTTTTAAGCTGTCTTTGTGAAGTTCTCCTTGCCCAGAACCTCCCCCAGAAAAGAGTAGGTTTTTACCTAGTTCCCCAGAACTGTTTGCTAAGCCATTGGGATGATGTTTATTGGCTGAATTTAAAAGTAACCTTGCACTTTCATGTGCTTGTGCTGCAAGTACAAATATTTTGCCTTCAATGTGTTTTTCCTTGCCACTCAAGGTATCTACCACCACGGCATAACTAACCTTGTCTGCACTGTTGCTATGTAAATACTTTACGTGAGTATTTGTCAACAGTGTTAAATTCCCTGTAGCAAGAGCCGGCTTTAGCAATGCTTCTATTGAAGAGCCCTTTGCGCCAGAAGAACAGCCGTAAGACCCACAAAAATTTGAATAATAACAGGCATCACGTCCTAGTTTATTTTTGGAGAGTACTGCACGAGGTGTTACAAGAGGGGTGATGCCAAGATTGCGACAAGATTTGTCAAGTAACCTTACAACTTCATTTTCTTTTGTAGGGGTTTGTGTAAAATTAGCTGTACTACGTTTGGGTTCAAATTTATGTGCCTCATAATGTCCAGAAATACCCACTAACTCTTCTGCTAAGGTATAATACGGCTCCAAATCTTCATAAGAGATAGGCCAATCTACCACATTGGCTCCTTTTATGGCTCCATATTTACTTTTAAGCCGAAAGTCATCAGGGTGAAGTCTATGCAACATACCTGACATAAAATTAGAAGAGCCTCCCACAACATTACCATTCCAAAAACTCCAACCTGACTCATGGGTAGGTGTGGCAAGCCATTTACCATCTACTTTTTCTTCTATGGTATGGTATTCATCAAACAAAGAAGGGGTGACTAAGTCTCTTCGACAATATGCCAGTTCATCTTTGCTAAATTCTTCACGCTTCATCAAGCGACCTTTTTCTAAGACTGCAACCTTAAACCCAGCCTTAGATAATGTGTAGGCTACTGCCCCACCACTTGCACCTGAACCTATAATCACTACATCATACATATTAAGTGCCTAAATATTTTGTTTTTGGTCTAGGAAAACCGCCATAGGCTCCTAGTGCTTTCCAAGCCAATTCTTGCTTATTTGTTCCATAAATAGGGTCGCAAAACAAGCCTTCCATACTTAATGTCATAATACGTGATAACCAAGCACTTCCATAATTTGTTTCTTCATAACTTCGCAAAGCTATCTCTTTCTTTACTACTGTCATTTCTACAAACTGCCCTTTTTCTCTGGACATCAATTCTTCAGCTCCTTCAAGTACAAATGCACGTATGTCTTTATCGAAACTTTTGTCTGTCATGGTTGCGAACAAAAATGTATTTATATTCATAGCACGAGCAGAGGGTATTTTACTTCCTTCTGGAAACATATGTTCTTGAACAGCAGTAATAATAGGTGCTACTTTTTTAAATTCTTTTTTAAAAGTATGGACTTCTTTTGCCTTAATATAGGGAGAAAGTCCAAGTAAAGAACCCAAAAGT
>CAZEUM010000130.1:0-3981 GCA_964514765.1 uncultured Sulfurovum sp. | reverse complement strand
CTCACCTAGTCACCTTCTTATCTTCTGATTTCTAAAGAAATACTTATGGCAAGAAAGACAGCGACAAAGAGTAATGAGGATACTCCCATTTACTTTGCATAAGAAGCGGCTCTTACTTCTCTAATAACATTCACTTTTATCTCACCAGGGTACTGCACTTTTTTTTGTATTTCTTTGGCTATTTCTTTGCTTAAAAGTACAGATTCGTTGTCTGACATCTTTTGGGCGTTTACCATGACACGTATTTCTCTTCCTGCATTAATGGCATACGCTCCTGTGACATTAGGTCTTGAAGTTGCTATTTCTTCTACCTCTTTCACGCGTTTAGTAAAGCTCTCTAAGGCTTCTCGCCTTGCTCCTGGACGTGCAGCTGAAAGTTTGTCTGCTGCACAGACTGCTGCGGATTCTACAGAGTCTGGCTCTTCATGTCCATGGTGTGCCAATATTGCATTAATGACAGAGGGATGTTCACCATGTTTACGGCAAAGATCAACACCTATATCTACATGAGAGCCACCTTTATCTTGGGTTAGTGCTTTGCCTATGTCATGTAAAAGTCCTGCACGAAGAGCAAGTTTTTCATCCCCACCCATTTCAGCTGCCATCACCCGTGCTAAATTAGCTACCTCAAGCGTGTGTGCCAAAGCATTTTGACCGTAAGATGCACGGTATCTCATACGTCCTAAAAGTGTAACTAATTCTTCATGCATAGGGAAAAGACCTAAAACTATGAGAATATTTTCACCTTCTTCATAACTTTTTTCTTCAAATTCAGTCTTTACTTTTTCATGTACTTCTTCTATGCGCCCAGGGTGTATGCGCCCATCTTCTATTAGTAGTTCTATCACTCGTGTAGCAATAGCACGTCTATAAAGATTAAAAGAGCTCACAAGTATTACCCCTGGGGTTTCATCTACTACAATGTCTACACCCAAAAGCATTTCAAGGGCTTTAATATTACGCCCTTCTTTCCCAATAATACGCCCTTTATGCTCATCACTAGGCAAATTTATAAGGTTAATGAGCCGTTCACCTGCAAAATCTCCTGCATAGCGCGTGGTTGCTTGGGCTAAAATGTAGTTGGCTTTTCGTTCCCCTTCATTTTTTGCCTCTTGCTCATAGCGTCTTACAATAGCTGCAACATCTGCACGGCTCTGTTCTTCAACTTTTTCTAAGATGTATGCCTTGGCTTCTTCTTTTGTGAATGCAGCCACATTTTGCATCTTTTCTATCGAGTCATTAATACTCTTGTGTTTTTGAAGCTCCAATTTTTCTAAAGCACTCTCTTTTTTCAATACATTACTTTTAAGTACTTTAAGTGCTTCTTCTTCTTTTTGCAACTCTTTTTGCTTTAAAATAAGTTTACGATTGCGCGCATCTACAGTTGATACACGTTTTTGAAATGCCACCTCTTGTTCTAGTGCATTTTCTTTTATTTTTAAATGGGCATTCTTTAACACTGTTTCTGTTTCATTTTCCAATACCTTGGCTTTTGCTTTGGCTTCATATCCTAAATGAGAAAACCTATGTATTGCACTTCTTTTTAGCCACACATAGCTCACTCCCATACCTACAAACAAAGCCCCAATTATACTAGAGATTGCTGCTATACTTAACATTGTTTATCCTTCACGTTTAAGGCGTGAAAATCATATCTGCTTTTACATCATAATGGTCAGTCACTATTTCTTTTGCATGACACAATTCACGCGCTACAAAAACGACTTGTTTTATATTTTTTTTATTTTTTTCAAAAAATCTGTCATACATACCTTTGCCAAATCCAACACGTCTTTGTGTTACATCTAGTCCTACTATTGGTACGATGGCTATATCTATCTGTTTTATTCTATATTGTTTTGAATCTTTTGGTTCTTTAATACCAAACTGTTTTTTATACAGTGGTAGTCTATATTTTACCAATCTAAAACTTTTACCTTCCATAAACGGCACATAGAGTGTTTTTTTTTCTTTTCTTAGTCGTAATATGAGCGGATAAAGGTCTACTTCCATTTTTAATGGCAAATAAAGCATGATATTTTTAGCAGAATCTTTCATGATATGTTTATACAAGAGTGTTAAAACTTTTTTATCTTTTGCATACGCACCATGCTTTGCTACTTTCTTTAATCGTTTTATACAATCACTTCTAAATACTTTTTTTTTCTCTTCTTTTGTCATCTTCATCCATTTTATTCAAGGCTCTTTGGCTATAATTACTATACTAAAATTATACCAAAAGGGACTGTGTGCATAAAATATCTGCTCTTTTTTTACCACTATTACTCTTTTACCTAACAGGATGTGAGGGGAAAAAACCTAATGAGACAGGTTTACCCATTGAAAACACAATAGAATTTGTTTCCCCAGATACAAATAAAACGGTCCATAAAACTAGCATTATAGCCAACGATGTACCCCCTATAGCCACCCAAACCCCTGAAGAAATCCCAGAACTTATTTCTGAAAAAAACACCTTTATACTTTTCAACACAAAAAATAAATGCCATAAAGTAACACTTATCGGCGAAGAAGCAATATTCCATAACAACACAAAAAAAATCGTGCTTATTAACCTTTTTTCTACCTGGTGTACACCTTGTATTGGGCAATTATCTTACTTTAATGGGCTACAAAAAAAATACAGTCATACACTTTTAATTTTAGGGGTTCTTAGTCATGACAGCATTAACAGCCCCTCATTAAAAAGCTTTATCGCCAGACATGAAATCAATTATTTTATCTCAAATTCACCACACAACAATGCTTTTGGTGAAAAGTTAGCAGATATATTACATCTGCCTGAAAACTACTCAATACCTCTTAGCATTATGTATGTAGAAGGTAAATATTTTACACACTACGAAGGTATTGTCCCCGTAGAAATGATAGAATACGATATACAACAAGCAAAAAAACAGATAAAATCAAATAAAGAGTAAGGCTATATATTAATGTTTAATTTATTTAAAAAAGTATTAGGAAAAACCAATACTGCTATAAAAGATATAGCACCCCAAAAACGAAAAGTCATTCCAAAAGAAGATTTTGAAGACATCTTACTTGAAGCAGACGTACATTATGACCTTGTTGAAAGACTCTTGGAAGCACTACCAAAAAAAATTACTAGAATTCAAGCATTTAACTCACTCATTTCTGTTTTTCAATATGATGCTAACTTTAAAGAGAATGGTGCTAAACCTTTTGTAGAAATGATTATAGGTGTAAATGGTGCAGGAAAAACCACAAGCATAGCAAAACTGGCGTATCGATATCAAGAAGAAGGGAAAAAAGTCATACTTGGGGCAGGAGACACCTTTCGTGCCGCTGCTATAGAACAGCTTAAAAGATGGGCAGACAAACTAAACATACCTATCATCGCAACACAGCAAGGGCATGACCCATCTGCTGTTGTATTTGACACTATTGCTTCTGCCAAAGCAAAAGGTTTTGACAATATTATTATCGATACAGCAGGAAGACTGCACACACAAACAAATCTCAATGAAGAGCTAAAAAAGATGATTCGCATCGCAGCCAAAGCACTTGATGGAGCGCCACATAGAAAAATGCTCATACTAGATGGCACACAAGGAAGTTCTTCCGTCAACCAAGCAAAAGCATTTAATGACATGATTGGTATTGATGGTATTATTATTACCAAGCTTGATGGTACTGCTAAAGGCGGCTCTGTTTTAAGCATAGCAGATGAGCTAAAAATGCCAATATTTTACATAGGTACAGGCGAAGAACCAAAAGACCTCATTAGGTTTAAAGCCAATGCCTATATTAATACAATTTTAGACGAAATTTTTATTTAGAAAGGTTTTTTATGCAGACATACATACGCCTATTTTTAAATCTTACTTACAGATAATTAATGGCCCAGAATTTACAAACAAGTATGCACTTGAAAAAGATTTAAACAAATTCTTGCTATACTATTACCCCACTAAGTGAATACCCAAACTTTTGAAAGAG
>CAZEUM010000129.1:0-4029 GCA_964514765.1 uncultured Sulfurovum sp. | reverse complement strand
CTCCTTTTAGGAAATTATAGCTGACTCCATGAGATTTTGGGACTAAACATTTATTAAATATTTATCACCAAGTATCCCTAGCTTAGAAAGATATATTTCAGTCTATTTAGTTAAAATCGCGATATTAAAGACTAAAGGATTGTCATGAAAGTTAAAGTAGAAAAAATAGATGATATTAACATCATCATTTCTGGTATTATTGAAAATAAAATGACAGAAGAAAAATTTGCTAGCCTCAAAGAACAGGCAAAAAAAGAGACAAGTGACGACATAAATGATGAAACACTCCAACAAAATGCCGAAAGTGCTGTGCTACAAGAGTTTATAGAAGCAGGACTTAAAGAAGCTAATATTGACGTGGAAGAAATTTTAGGACAACCTGGATTTAAAAAATATGAAAAAAGAGAAAATGGTTTATATCTTGAAATAGCTATCTCTACTAGCCCCAATATAGATACTAATATAGATTACAATGATGTCATACCTACTTTTACTCAGCCTGATGCAGATGCTAAAGATGTGGAAGCAAAACTCCAAGAAATGTGTGTTCAACAAGGACTGTTTGAAGGCATAAAAACCCCAAGAGAGGTACAAAATGATGATATAACTGTCATAGATTTTGAAGGTTTCATAGATGGTCTTGCCTTTGATGGTGGGTCTGCTGAAAAGTTTAATCTTAAAATTGGTTCTAATTCATTTATCCCTGGTTTTGAAGAACAGCTCATTGGTATGAACTATGGTGAAGAAAAGACTATAACCGTCACTTTTCCACAAGAGTATCAGTCAAAAGATTTGGCAGGTAAAGAAAGTGAGTTTAAAGTAAAACTGCTTGAAATACAAGAACAAAAATCTCTCATAGCAGATGATGCTTTTGCACAAAAAATACTCAGTGATAAAAAAGCAACCCTAGATACATTGAAAAATAAGCTAGGTGAGCAGATAAAATCTCAAGCCCTAGCACAATTTTATAATGATACACTCAAACCTCTTCTGATAAAAGGTCTTCTGGAAAAATTTGATTTTACACTACCTCAAAACATAGTAGAACAAGAGATAGATGCTAAAGTTACCGAGGCCATTGAGCAAATGGATGAGGAAAAAAGAAAAATAATTCATGAAGATAGAGAAAAATTTTACAAGCTCAGAGTCTCTTTAACTCCTGTCGCAAGAGACGCCATAAAAACAGCACTTATTGTTGAAGCCTTAGCAAAAAAAGAAGGACTTGAAGTAGATGAACAGGAAATACAATCTGCCCTGTATTATCAGGCTATGATGTCAGGACAAGATGCACAAGAACTCATGAACTACTACAGAGAAAACAACTTACTAACAGCTGCTAAAATGGGACTAACTGAAGACAAACTTTTTGGTAAAATGTTAGGTATAGACAAACGATAATGAATATTATCGTAAAAAAACTAGATGACATTAACATTATTATGTCTGGAAGCATTGAAGATTCTGTGCTTAGAGAGTACATTAAAACCTTAAGAAAATCAACGGAAACTTCACTGCAAAATGACAAAACGATTGATGAGGAAATGCTTAAAAACAAAATAAAGGCACTAGATAAAGACAGATTTCAAAGAGAAGCAGAAAGTCAAATACTCCATGACTTCATACATCAAGGCATGAAAGAGGCAAAGGTAAAAGCAAATGAAACTTTAGGTGAACCTCACTTCAAAACCTATGAGAAGCGTGGAGATGCTCTTTATCTTGAGATAGAAATTTCTACTGCACCATATATAGATACCAATGTTAGCTATATGGACATTGTCCCTTCATATACCAAAGTAGATATTGATACAAAAACAGTCACTGTAAAGCTTGAAGAAATGGCTGTGCAACAAGCACCTTATGTTAAGATAGAACAAGCACGTGCTGTTCAAAATGAAGACCAAGTCATTATAACCTTTGAAGGGTTTTTAAATGACAGATTACTTGAAGGTGCTAGTGAAGAAGACTATGCACTTATAATTGGTTCGGGGTCTATGATGCCTGGTTTTGAAGAACAAATCATTGGTATGAAACCCATGCAAGAAAAAACCATAAAAATTTCATTTCCTAAAGACTACAAGACAAAAGGTTTGGCAGGACAAAATACCGAATTTAAAGTTACACTTCATGAGATTAGAGAAAAAGAAATAATGGCACTTAACGATGCCTTGGCACAAAGAATTTTTAGTGATGAAAATGCTACTTTAGCAATGCTAAAAGAAAGAATGCTTGAAAAAATTACAGCACAAGAGTTTTCAAATATTTACAATGAAAAATTAAAACCTGAACTCATTAAAGGGCTTCTCACAAAGTTTGACTTTACCCTACCAAACAATGTCATAGAACAAGAGATAGATGCCAAGGTAAATGAAAGAGCCCAACGCATGAGCAAAAAAGAACATGCCTTGTACAAGGAAGATGAAGAAAATTTTGCAGCACTTAGAGTTTCCATTAGAAAAGAAGCCAAAGACTCCATAAAAGCTGCACTCATTGTTGATGCTTTGGCTAAAAAAGAGGGTATTGGAGTAGATGATAAAGAAGTACTTTCCGCACTACAGTACCAAGCGCTCATGAGAGGTCAAAATGCAGAAGAGTTAGTAGAATACTACAAAAAAAATAACCTCATGACATCTGCCAAAGTAGGACTTATAGAAGACAAACTTTTTCGTAAAATGTTAGGTGTTGAAGAGAAATAGATATTATTTTTAAAACTTTACTGCGTGATTGCACACCTTACGTGGGTTTTATGGAAATGGATATTATTTTTGAAATTCATAATGTGCTTACGCAGCATTACACCCATGCACTCTATATCATCCCTCCAGAGATAGCACCCTAGAGGGTAAAAGGGACAGTTGCCACGTTAAAAAAGCTGAATTTAATAAACATTTTCAGTTTTTTCATTTATTCCAAACTATACTTTTTTCGTAAATACTGTCAGAAAATAGTTTTTGATTCTTATAAAGTGAGTGTGTGATGAGTATCACTTTAGGCATCACAGCAATTTGTGCAGCAGTCGCACCCCAAGAGTATTTCCTCACTTCGTTCAGGGCAATGTTTTGCATTTTCCTTTAATCTATAATGAACTCCATAAATCGAACCACTAAAAACAACTTTCTTATTTCAAAATGATAGAATAAAAGCATAGAAAGTAAGGAAAGATAAAATGAGTGTAAAAAGACGGGGTGCCCCAACGCCATTAAGCTAAGCCATAAATCCCCCATAAACACATACCTCAATTCCCAACATATTTCTTCTTCCTTTTGAGGAAATTTATAGTATTGGTTGCAATGGTAGATTTCTGCTTCTCTTTGTCCAGCCTTGGCTTGCACGGTCTATCAGGACGAATAAGTACAGGATTTATGGAAAATAGTTTTTCTAAGAGTTTCATCTGTTTTTCTAAACTTTTATTAGTGAAAAATATATCAAATACTTTATGCTTGATAGCATTAAAAGATTATGGCATAAAAGTCTTGTTTGACTGCTAGTGCACTAAGACCTGTAAAGTTTTCCAAAGAGAGTCTGTTTTTGAGTACATCATAGTATGTTTCAATACCCCATCTTCTGGCATAGAGTTCCCTAAAGTCAGAAGTTTGAAGTATCTTGTTATCAAGTATATTGGTAGCCAATACTTCTATGGTACCATTATCTAAAACAACCTGTACAAATCTAACTTTCATTTTGATAGGTAGACCTTCTCTTCTTAACGTATCTCTGAGCTGCTTTGCTGCATTGATCTCTAAGATGATATCTTTGTATTCACAATGAGGGGCAAAGAGAGATTTGGCTTTTACAAAGCTAGTTCTTTTGATCCTGCATAGAAAGTTTGTTTTTTGTGCATACCTAGCAAACAACTCATAAGAAGGGTAGCCTCTGTCAAACATCACCAAGTCTTCCCTGTTTGCACCATGACAGATGCTCTATAGCTAAAAGGCTCTTTCATCATAAGCTATGAGCGAATTCTCTTTACTGGATGCTTGGGTAATATCACAATAGAACCATCCACTGCAAGTAGCCTAAAATGCTTGTATC
>CAZEUM010000128.1:0-4043 GCA_964514765.1 uncultured Sulfurovum sp. | reverse complement strand
ATGAAAAAAACATAGGAGTTTAAGCTTTTTTTAACGTGGTAACTTGGGGTACAAGCTCTTTGGGCACAAGAGAGAAAACATATACCGCAAGTACTTACTAAAGATGAAGTTAAAGTTGTGCAAGAGATTTATAAGTCCTAGCCATAGCTAATACGAAGTAAATATCTTGTGCAAGATTGCGTTTGCAAAGTACACTCTGTGGGCATCACCTATTATAGGCCCCTAACGTTTATTTACTCCTCTTTCAATGAAAACTTCCCAATCTCCTCCAAAAATGTAGTCGCATAAGACCCTTTAGGCAAGTAAAACTCCACTGTTAACTTCTTACTGTCAGGGTTATAAGATGTTTCTACATCTTTTGGCCAAATCCATGCAAAACGTCTGTCACCTTTGAGGGCATTTAGTTCTGTATCATCATACGGTTCTTCAAGGTAGTAGGCATCAGATTTTGAACGTTCTACATTGGCACCACAGAGCAGTCCTGTAGGGCTAAGCTTCTCTTGTTTAAACACTTGTGCTGACTGATGTATGTCTTTTATATACTTTAGCTTTCCATAAGGGTAAGGCATCATTAAATCCCCTAAAAAGAGTTTTAAAAATTGACTTTGTTTAGCCAGTACTTTAACCAGTTCTTCTGGGTAGTCTAGTTTTTTAGAGGCTTCTTGTATGTTATTTGTAGCAATGATGGTTGAGAGTTTTACACGTTCACCTAACCAGAGGTTAAAAAGGTAACTTTGGTAGGCTGACACAAGCAGTCTTTCTTTACTTCCTTTGAGCTTTTTCCCTGAATGTGCAATTTCTTTACCTTGCAGGTAAGAACGGCTGTCTTCACCAAATCGTTGGTAGCCATAGTAGTTTGGTATCCCATCTTTTTGCATTTTTTTAGCAGTAGTGTTAAAAAACTTTGCATCTTTTGTATCTATGTCATGCAAAATGATGGAAAAACAGTTTCCTTTAAGATGTCCTATTTTTATGGCAGCTTTATTGTAGCTTCTCTCTAAGATTTCTATTTTGTCTGTAGTGAGGTTTTTGTTGAGTTCTCTTTCATATTTTTTAGGTAGAGAAATATACTGTATGGTTGTGGCATTCTTGTCTTTTAGACCAGCATAACCAATGTCACGTTCCTCTAATCCCGTTGCTTTTGCAAGCACAGTGATAAGCTTCCATGTACTCATGTCTGTTTTTTTGATTTTTAGTATGAGGTAGTTACCAGTTCCCGTAAAAGTATAAAGGGGTATTTCTTCCACAAAGAAACGTTCTATGGTTTGCTGAAAATCAAATTTTATAGGAGAGTGGGTGTAGGCATATTTTTTAATGTAATTCATACTGAAAGTATAGCAAAAAAATTACTTATCCACATTTGCCAGGTGCGCATTTCATGCCATTAAACTTACCTGTCATTATACCATTTTCTTCCTCTATGCCTTCCTTATGCATTTTGTCCATCATCGCTTTCATTTCTTCAGGGTAGGCTATGAACCTATAGCCTTTTGTAAGGGTAAATACGCCATATACGATGACAAGAAGGGCTGCTAGTTTCATCATGGTAGCACGCAAAGAACCTCTTTGTAAAAACTTGGTAATAAAGCCTAAAAAAAAGAGTGCAGGGATGGTAGCTAAACCAAAGGTTGCCATAACAAGTGCGCCACCCAAAGGTGTTGCAGTACTTGCAGCAAAGATAGCAAAAGAATAAACCAGTCCACAGGGGATGATGCCGTTTAGCATACCTAAAAGAAAAAAGCTACTATAATTTTTACTTGTAATGAGCTTTCTAAATGCATTTTGGTACCAGCTGTACCTTGAGACGGACCACTCTGCAGAGTTTAAAAACCTGAGGTTACCTAAAAGGCTAAGCCCTGCAAGTATCATAAGCATACCCGTGATGAGAAAAAGTATGCCTTTGGTCGTGGGTGTAAAAGCAAGTACAGAACCAACATATCCAAACAAGGCACCTAAAATAGCATAAGTTGTAACCCGACCAAAGTTATAGGCTAAGTGAGAAGCTGTTTGTTGAATGTATGCACTTCTGGGGTCTATTTTACTAGAAGTGTAAGCTACAACTATGCCTCCACACATGCCTATGCAATGGCCTACTGAACCTAGAAATGCGGTAGTTAATATAATGACAAGATCAATGTTCCCCATATTTATGTATCCATTTGTTAATATGTAAAACTATAGTATACTTTTGTTAAAAGAGTGCTAAGGATAATCGTATGTTTAAAAGTTTGAAACGTAATGTTACTAAAATGTTTAGGGAATTTTTGGTGTATCACCATAGTTCCTTGGAATATAGAGCTAAAATTTTAACACTAATGATATCAGCAAATGGTGAAATTTGTGAATGTAAAAAACAAAAACTTAAAGAGATGGCCCATAATATTTATGGTGATAATTTAGAACGGGCAGAACTCCTTATAGATACTGTAAACGAATATCATGGAAAAATCATGACCAATAATGGACTTAATTTTGAATATCTCATACAATTAGTAGAGCGTGAGACAAAAAAAGTCCCTCGTTTTGTTGAGAAGATAGACATGACACAACTAAGAGAACTTCAATCATGTATAGACGATGATGAAGATGTACTGTTTCAAGAACGTATATTGGAGTTTTTGGGTACTTTAAAAGAAGAGTATGGCAGAAAATAAGCCTGCTATATTTACTTTTTTTGCTATAATATCTAAACTATAAAAGATTAATCTAAAACTAGGAGTTTAATTATGAATGTTAATGTTGTTTGTACACATTGTCTCAAAGTGAACCGCATCCCTAAAAAAGAGTCTTATGTAAAAGCAAATTGTGGTGAGTGTAAAGAATCACTCTTAACTGCAAAACCTTTGGTTGCAAATATGGTGAGTTTGGGTAAATTTGTAAACAATTCAGACTTGCCTGTGGTAGTGGATTTTTGGGCACCTTGGTGTGGACCATGTTTACAAATGGCGCCACATTTCGAGAAAGCTGCACTAGCAATGCCTTTACAAGCACAATTTTTGAGGATTAACAATGATGATGAACAAAGTTTAGGGGCTAAACACCAGATTGCAAGCATCCCAGCAGTGCTTGTGTTTAAAAATGGTAAAGAAGTCGATAGGTTTTCAGGTGCTCGTGATAGTATACAGATAGAAAAATGGGTAAACCAGTACCTCTAATAGAATTAGAAATTAAAGGCATTTTTTGGCAAAGATATTATTACTTGAGGATGATGCGAACCTCAATGAAACCGTTACTGAGTTTTTAAGTGAAGAAGGGCATACCGTCATTTGTGTGTATGATGGTCACGCTGCACAGGAAAAACTATATGAAAGTAAATATGACTTACTTCTTTTAGATGTTAATACACCAGGTATCAATGGTTTTGACCTTTTAAAGGAAGCTAGAGAACAAGATGTGCTTGCTCCTGCTATTTTCACTACCTCCTTAGATTCTGTAGATGATTTGGAAAAAGGCTTTGCTTCTGGATGTGATGACTATATACGTAAACCTTTTGTTTTAAAAGAACTAAAAATCCGTATAGAAACATTGTTAAAACGTGGTTTTTTCCATGATGTGAAAGAATATATTAGGCTTGATGATAATATTGAGTATGATATAAAAAATAAAGCACTCGTTATAGATAATCAAAGTGTTTCTTTGGGCAATAAGGAATCCATACTTTTAAAACTTTTTATCAAAAATGAAGGTGAAATACTGGCACATGAACGTATCTATAATCATTTGTGGGATTTTGATGAAGAGCCTAGCGATACAGCACTTCGTACCTACATTAAAAATCTTCGAAAAATCATAGGCAAGGAAAAAATTGTTAGTATCAAAAAGCAAGGGTACAAATTTATTAATCAGGAGTGAAAAAGTCTCTTTTTTTAGGTTCTTAGCCCTATATATCTCTATGGTAATTTTTACACTTTCCTTACTCTCAATACAATATCCCCCATTGCCAAGACCACTTATCTATGATACTTTTTGTAACGCTTGTTTTTGAAATTGGCGAATTCGCATACCAAGCGAATACCCTAACTAAAAATTGATTGTCGTATTTA
>CAZEUM010000127.1:0-4049 GCA_964514765.1 uncultured Sulfurovum sp. | reverse complement strand
CATCTAAAAGAGGAGGAAATGGTTTTTCATCTATTTGTTTCTGAACTTCATCTACCTCTTTGTGGGGTAGAGTATCTACCCTGATGAGCTGGACAGTCAAATTATCCATGCTACCATTTTCATAAGCCTTGGAGACTAAACTTTTGCCAATAAGAGAAAAGTCTTTTTCATGTTCTTTAAAAATCTGCACGATAGCTTTATCATTCACATATTCATAAACACCATCGGTCATAAAGAAAAAAACATCCTCTTTTTCCAAAGGAAAAGAGTTGTAATCCATTTTAAATTGTGTATCCATACCTAAAGCACGAGAAAGGTAACTTTTCTCTTTAGAGACCCAAAGACGATGGTCTTGCGTAAGTTGCTCAAGTCCCTCATCTCTTAGACGGTAGATACGTGTATCTCCCGCATGAAAGATGTGTGCTGTTGTAGAACGAAGAACCATGGCAGAAAAAGTACAAACATACCCTCTGTCTCTAGCCTCATCATAATGGTATTGCCCTTGTTTACTTTGTGCATGTAACCATGAATTTGTTGCATTTATTACCCCACTAAGTGAATACCCAAATTTTTGATGCTGTGATTTTGTTCATAATCAAGGCAGATTTTTGAAGGACTCGCCTTAGCGAATTCGAGAAAATCTAACGCAGAGTATGGGCAAAAGCACAGCACCCTTTGGGAAGAGCGAGAGAAGGCAAGCTGCAAGCAAAAAAATCTTTGAATTAACTAGTTAGTCCTACAGCTTTTTTCACTCACATCTTACCTCCTCTCACTCTTTCAAAAGTTTGGGTATTCACTTAGTGGGGTAATAGTACACGTTCTACAGACTTTTTAACAGACCAAGTATCTGGAGTAGCAAAATAATCAGATAAAAAAGATGTCACGGCAATTTTAGAAGCTACTTGACTCACATTAGAACTACTGATTCCATCAGCCATAGCAAGTGCTATGCCTTTTTGTGTAAGTTGGGGTTCTTTAGAAAGATAGATATCATGAAAATCTTGATTGATATCTTTTGCACCTTTATTTGTGTATTCGCTAACTGATAGTCTAAGTGTATTTTTCATGATTTAAATCTAATCCTCGAAAAGTTCTTTTTTTAGTCTAGTACTCTTCTAGGTCCTGTTTTGATATGGGTTACATAAAGTGTTAGTCCCGTAAATGCCAAACCGCCTACTAAATTTCCTAAAACCGTTGGAATCTCATTCCAAAAGATATAATCTGCTATGGTAAAATCTCCACCCATAATCATAGAGAAAGGAAACAAGAACATGTTGACAATTGAGTGTTCAAAACCCATGTAGAAAAAAAGCATTATTGGCATCCACATGGCTATAGCTTTACCACTCACCGTAGTAGAAATCATTGCTCCAACCACACCCATAGATACCATCCAGTTACATAACATACCACGTATAAAAATAGTAAACCAACCGCTCGTACCATGTGCTTGATAGCCCAAAGTTCTTGCCTTACCTATGCTACTTACCTTCGTAGCTATTGTACCACCATCGGTATCAAATCCATAAGTGAAGACGAAAGCCATCATAAATGCCACCGTTAAAGCACCACCTAGGTTTCCTAAAAATACCCATCCCCAGTTTCTCAAAACCTGTTTAACCGTTACGCCAGGACGTCTGTCAATCAGTGCCAAAGGAACCAACATAAACACACCCGTTAAAAGGTCAAACTGCATAAGGTAAAGCATAATAAACCCTAAAGGCACGAATTAATGTGTCTTTAGTAGATATGTATACTTTGGATTCCCCTGAATCAACCATCTTCGTTACAAATTCTGCTGGTGCTAAATACGCCATTCTTTTCCTTTTATATTAAAATATACTGTATTATAATAAAAAAAGATGATATTTTTTACAATTTATTATATAAAAAATATACAATTTAGAGCCTTCTGTCCATATAAAGCTAATCACAAGAAACAAGAACCGCATGTATCAATGTATATCAAAGAGTGTACAGCCATCATGAAAAAATGAATCTACGATGAAACCATTAGAAACAATATCTCCTGTATGTCCAGTTTCGGAGAGAAAACCATTTGCGACACATTCAAAATAAATACCATTAATTCCTGTATCAATATTTGGATTATTGGAAAACTCTAAATACACATCACCTATAATATCATTAGTATAAAAATCGAAATTACAATTGTCTCCAACAATATCAAAAATAAAAGTACCTTCAAAATTAGTTACGCCAGCAAATCCACTGTCACAATGATAAATTATGCCACCTACCCCAAGACCAAAACCATCTGTAATAAAATAAGTTTCAGGTATAGGACTATTGTCAACTATCACAGTATCTCTACCACATCCACTCAAAATAAACACCACAACACTTGCAGTCAACATGCCAATTATTTTTTTCTTCATTTTAAACTCCTCACTCATTGATATCTCACACACCCCCCAACCAAAAACACACAATTACCCTTAGCGACAGCAAGCAAAGATTCAAATTCATTCAAGCTTCTTTTTCTGGAAGTGTCAAGAGATTTAAATTGTCCAGAGACTTTTAGCTTTACCTTGACATTTCTAATATCTCTTTTGCTCACATTGCTATCAGGTGGTATATTCTCATCTAGTAAGAATATAAATATTTTATGCCTTGACTTAGTAAGTGACTTTATCTTCTTATGTGTTTTGCTTTGTTTGATAAGAGGTTTTATTAAAAGAGTGTCAAAACTTTCTTCAGGGGGTCTCTAATAACTCCTCTTAATGTTTTAATGTTGTTATGCTTGTGGTTTTCTAGTAAATTTATAGCCTAAACCAGAAATATTTTCTAACACATCAATGCCCAATTTTTTTCTTAGGTTTCGTATTTGGCTACGTATGGCATTACGAGTCATGGGTTCATCTTGCCAAATATTTTGTTCTAAAAAATCATAACGTAACACTTCACCCTCATGAGCAATAAAAAGTTCTAAAAGTGATACTTCTTTATGGCGCAAAACAGTATGTGTCTTATAGTGTATTATCTGTGCTAAGCGTCTCTTATAAACATAGTTTTCACCAAGGTCAATGTTGTCTTTTGTTTCCAACTCTAAGCAACATTTTTCTAGTGCTGTAACCAAATCATCATTAGTCATAGGTTTCACTAAGTACCTTGTAAGCCCTAGCTCTATGGCTTGTAACATAAAGTCTTTATTGGTATAAGCTGTTGAGATGAGTATACGTGTTTTACTGTCACTCTTACGTACTTCGCTTGCCAGTTCTATGCCCGACATGCCTCCTAAATTAATATCTAAAAGTAATATATTTGGCTTATATCTTTTGTAAAATTCTAAACCCGTCTCCGCACTCTCACAAGCATAAACAGCTTTACAATAACGCTCTAAAAACAATGTAATATAATGACGAATTTCAGCATCATCTTCTACATAGAGAACACTATAATCCTGCATTTTTTTAGAAAAGGTCTTATGGTTCATACCAACTCATTTAATGCCTTGCTGTTAAGTGTATAAGATATGTCACATCGTGCTGCTATGCTTTCATCATGGGTAACCAACAAAAGTCCTGCCCCAGACTCTTTACAATAATCAAAAAGTACATCCATCACTAAAGTGGCTGTCTCCTTGTCTAGGTTACCAGTTGGTTCATCAGCAAAAATGATACGAGGTTTTTTACTTAGTACTCTAGCAATAGACACACGTTGTTGTTGTCCACCAGAAAGCTCACCTATGCGCTGAGTCATTAGTTCTTTTATCTCTAATTTTTCTAAAATATTATCATCAATATTTTCTCCACTTAACATAGTAGCTACTTCAATATTGTCCAAAGCACTCATGCCTTTAAATAAATAGTGAAATTGAAAAATCATACCTATATCGTAACGTCTCAATGCCTCTATGTCATCTTCTTTTAATTCATATAAGTCTTCACCTAAAAGCATAACTTTCCCTTCATCTGGTTTGATAAATGTTGAAAATATGTGTAAAAGTGTAGACTTTCCAGAACCACTCCTACCTACAATAGCAGCAGAAGAGGAAGGGGCTAAAGTCAAATGTACATTGGAAAAAA
>CAZEUM010000126.1:0-4052 GCA_964514765.1 uncultured Sulfurovum sp. | reverse complement strand
AGTGACGGCAATTACAGTATTAAAGCCCATGCAAAAGTAAACATTTTTCTAAAAATAACAGGGCATAAAGATGGCTACCATACCCTCATTTCTCGCTTTGTACAAGTAAAAGATCTCTACGATACCATCACTTTTATACCTTCCATCTGTGATACTTTTACCATAGAAGGCTGTGATGATGTACCATTGGAGTCTAACACTATCTAC
The DNA here is from genome assembly GCA_964514765.1 of uncultured Sulfurovum sp. Classification (GTDB taxonomy): domain Bacteria; phylum Campylobacterota; class Campylobacteria; order Campylobacterales; family Sulfurovaceae; genus Sulfurovum. Next base: position 3,845 of record CAZEUM010000126.1, on the reverse strand, counting down.
AAAGCCTACAAAGCGCTTAATGACCATACAGGTGACCTAGATATTCTCAATTTCTTTTACACCCATAAAGTCCTTGTCGAAAAACGTATACCTTCTCAAGCTGGTTTAGGTGGAGGTTCTTCTGATGGAGCTGCTTTTATGCTACTTGTAAAAGAGGTTTGCAATCTTATGATTAGTACCCAAGAACTTGCAAAATTAGGCAGTACCATTGGGGCTGATTTTCCTTTTTTCATCTACAACTACCCTAGTGCAAATGTCTTTGGTTTTGGAGACAAAGTTGAGGCATTTAACGAAGCCCCTTTGTCACTAGAACTTTACACCCCTGACATAGGTTGTGACACTGCCCTAGTTTATAAAACCTTTAAAAAAGAGTTCCTTGAAAACATTAGTATATGTTCTTTTTTTGGCTGGGATGACATAGACTCCAAAACACTTTTAGAAAGTATGGATTCACTTATACTAAACGACCTCTACGCTGCTTCATTATTGGCTTATCCAAAGCTAAAAGAAGTAGCACTCAAAGGATGGTTCTTTTCTGGAAGTGGCAGTACATTCTTTAGACCAAAGCATTCTACTAAAGCAATAAATAACGTCTAATAGATTCACTAAGTTGCTCTAACTTTTCCCTATAAGGCTTTATATAGCTAGTCAAAAGCTCTGGTTTTTTGTAAACAATGTACTGATGAATCTCATTAATAACCGTATGCATCTCTTTGGCTCCTATGGTACTGGTAAGACCTTTCATTTCCAAACATAAGACCTTTACTTGTCCATAACGCTTCTCTTTTACAAGATTTTTAAAAATACTCGCACTTTGTGCATAAGCATCTAAAAATTCCTGCAAGACTTGTTTATAAAAAACAATATTACCATTAAGATTTTTAATTCCAATCTTAACATTGAGTCCTTTAAATACCAAAGGTATAGGTTCTGAAATACACATGGGTGATGCCAAAGAGTCGACCTGATTTAAAAATGTTTTTAATACTGTATATAACTGTTCTAACTGTAGTGGTTTTTCGAGATATCCATTCATACCACTCTCAAGCATTTTTTCAATTTCATGTTCCGAAACCAAAGCAGATAAAAATATAATGGATGTTAATTTTAAACGAGCATTTTCTCGTATCATTTTTGCTGCGGTATAACCATCCATCACTGGCATATTGATATCCATAAAAACAATATCTATATGTTCTTCAATATTACTCAAGAAATCAACACTTTCTTGTCCATTATTGGCAAGTGAAATTTTAATACGAGATCCTCCTAAAACCTCAATAAAATTATTTTGATTGACAACATCATCTTCAACAATTAAAATATGTGCTTTCTTAAAAGAATGAAAACTTTTTAAAGTAATATTTTCTGTTTTTTCAAAGGCTTCCGCATATACTCTTGCCGCCCTATTGCTACTAGTAATATTTTTATTCTTTCTCTTATTTTTAGGTGCATATAATTTAATAATGGTATCAAATACATACTCTTGTGTAAGTGGTTTTTTTAACCTAACATCTATAAGTTCAGGCAAAAGAATATTTTCAGATGTAAAGAGGTTTTCTAGGCTAATAATTTTTAATACTTGTTTCTCTTTTACCTCTTCTAGTACGTTAAGTACGTTCTTGCTAAACAAGGTGTTATGTAAAGCAACAATTTCATAATTAAAAAAACTTACTTCGTTCTCAAAAAAAGTTTGCATACTCAAAATATCAATATCTATTTTAAAATAAGAAAATAATTTTTTACTTGCTAAAGCTGAACTTTCACTACGGTCTACAATAAGCATTTTTTTACCTACAAAACCTTTATTTGGTAGTCTGTATTTTCTTTTTTCTATTTTTTTCACAGTAATGGGGAGTGTAAGTAAGAGTATAGTACTATCATAACTTCTATCTTTTATTTGCAGTTTACCATCCATCAAATAAGTTAATTCTTTGGCTACAAACAAACCTAACCCGATATAACGTTTTTTCTCTTCATCATAATGTAAATTAAATAATGTCCCTTTATTTTCTATGTTAATATCTGCATTTATTTGAAAAACCAACGCTATTCCTTTTTTCTTCATAATCTTGGTTGTTACTTCAATTATTATCTCTTTATTTTGACTTTTTTCTATAAAATATTCCAGTAAATTAATAAGTATTTGTCCTAAATGTACTGAATCCGAAAACATATATTTAGGAATATCTTTATCAATATCAAATACCAATTCAATATCATTTTGCTTATACTTGGTATTCAAAAGACCTGCTACTTCATTCATCACATGGTTAAAATTAATCTCTTCATGTTGAATCACTACTTTTTTAGATTTTAATCGTAAAAATTTCACCAAATCACCTGCCACATCAAGCAATTCATTTTCATTATGTATTACTTTTGTTACATCATCATAAAGTGATGTATTTTTCACCTTTGCTGCCAACCGATAAGTATCTTGCATCGTTTCTTTGGCAATAATCTGAATATTTTCACTCATACTCGAAAGTGCTTCATTCTGTTTTTGTTCAAGGTTTGTATGTTTTAATTTTATTTTATCTTGCTCATTTTTCATACGTTTCATTTTTTCAGAAGAGAGAAACATGAAAAATATTCCTATCAAAGCCAAGCCAAACAAGGCAAGCCATAAAGAGTTGTCTTCTTGTTTGTTTATTGATGGGCGATTTATATATATTTTCTTTTCAACCGTATTTTCTTCGAGTATAAATGCATAAGGGAAAGACTTTTTAGATTCAAAATAGACCATTGCAAGTGCATCACTGCTCTTAAATGGTCCTACTTTCAACAGGTATGCTTGATCTACTTTTTTTATATGCACTTGCATTCTATGCTTTTGCAATAAATTCTGAATGGTTTTATTTTCTTGCATAGTATTTTCATAGTATTTTTTTTGTGCCATAATTTTTTCTTTAGCATTCCCACTTTCCAAAACAATAAAATTTTCTCCCGATATTACAATTTGCACAAATATAGCCCATAGAAATAAAATGCTATATATTCTAAACACCCAAAACTCCTAAACTTTTAATTTCATTTTCTATTTCATCCTGTCTTCGGATTAAATCTTTTTGTATTATTTCCAATGTAGACATTTTTCTTCTATTGATTATAGACAAAATAAGTCCCAACATAGACAAAAAAAGTAAAGCCACCCATTGTGCACCTATTTCTTTAACAATACCTTCCAGTTTAGCTATCAAACTGCCATTATTTGTTATGTTTTGCTGTATATTTGCTTTCTCTTCCATAAAGAACATATCAGGAAAAAGGGGCTTCAAGAACAAAAGTAATGCATTTTTCACTTTTATTTCACGTATAGGTTTAATTACAACCATATTGTATTCACCCAATGTCTCTATGCCGAGTTTTAATACATATGCTTCTTGCAAGGTTCGCATTTCTTCATTTTCTTTAAAAAATATTTCTAATTTTAACAAATAAATTTGTGCACTTGTACTATTTTTATCATTAGCTATAATCAATTTTTCAGAAATATTCTGTGCGAACAATAGCGTCATAGAGAAAAGTACCAAAAATATAAATCGCATTTCTCACCTTTATTAATGTTTTCCAATATGGACTTAATCAAATTATAGTACAAGCTAGCTTATGGTGTCTCTTTCTTACCCAAAATAAAAAAATAAAAAACACCAAAAACAAGAGGAAGTACCATATAATACGATAAAATTAAGAACGAAAGTGCCACTTTTTGTTATCACTTATCAGGTGACACATTCACTCAAGGAGTAAAAGTATGACACAAACTTTGTTAAATTTTAGCATAGCATCAGACAGATAAGAAACTTATATCAAGATTTGTAGGGATTATATTTGGAGAATAC
>CAZEUM010000125.1:0-4066 GCA_964514765.1 uncultured Sulfurovum sp. | reverse complement strand
CGTATGCTGTCCAAGTGTTAATGCGTGGGGTGGCTAAGTTTGGTGCGTTTTTACATAGCGATAAACTTGAAAGATTAAATACTGCTAAGCAATATTTAATCTTTCAAGTTTCTCCTGTTTCTATCATGAAAACATTATATCCATCTTCATGCCTATAGCCTAATGCATATCCTAACTTCTCTAAAATACTATGCACAATATATAGACCAAGCCCAAAACCTGAACTTCGTTTCTCTTCTTGAGAAAATGGCTCTATATAATAAGCTAAGGGATACTTTAGTGCTTCCCCTAGAGAAAAAACTTCCAAGTTATCTTCTGAAGATTTTAATGTCACATGTTTGTCTTTACTGTATTTGATACCATTATCCAGTAAATTTTTAATAGCCAAGGAAAGTAGCTTAAAATCGGATGTCAAAGCCCTATTTTCTACGTCAATACTTACCGTCCCTTTTGTAGCCATGAGTAGAACCTGACTCCTTTGAATCACTTCATCAAGCATAAGATATTCAAAATTTGGTTCAAAACTTTGGGTCGTTACACGTTCAAGTTCAGCCAGTTCAGAGATGAGTTCATTCATGCGTTCAAAGGCACGCACAAGCACTTTTTTAATTGCTTCGTCTTCAAGCATTTCCACCACTATACGTCCCTTAGTAATGGGTGTTTTAAGTTCATGCATCAAGTTACGCATAAAGAGATTTTTAGAATGCGACAATCCGTTAATACGTATAATTGCATCATTAAAACTCTTTGCTATTTTTCCTATCTCGTCATCATAAATATAGGTAATTCTTGTTTGCGTATCTCCTTTTGCAAATTTCTGTATTTGTTTATTTAGTTTTTTAAGAGGATACAACTTTCTTAAAACTGCCAAATATAGCAAGAGAAGAAGCACAATAAGAAAAACCCCAATAGCAATAGCAATTTCCATATAGTACTTTTTTGCTTGCGTATTTTCCAATAATAAATTATACCCCATGCGTTGTACATAAATATAATGTTTATTTTCAAGAGTAAAGACCCTCACTTGTCCAATACTAGAGCCCCCAGTAAAAAGTGTTTCAGCCTTTAAAGATATCTCTTTCTTTGTACTCTCTTTAAGCTCTTTAGGTACATTTTTCACATGTAAATCAACATACAGTGAATCAAGTGCTTCTTGCGCTGGATTGAGTTGTAATTTGGAGAGAAAAGTAAGAGAAATCAGTTGATACCGTTTATATTCGTCAATTTTACGTCTGTCTTTGTCCCAAGAGAGAAAAAGTAAAAATGTAGCAATCAAAATAGAGATTGCTACAGAAAACAAAATATGGATAAATGTACTTACAGATAAGTTTTTCATTGGCGATCTGTTAAGAGATAGCCTACCCCTCGTATAGGCTTAACATAGATATTATCTGGATCAATCTTTGCAATTTTTTGTCTTATACGTGAGATGATGACATCAATGTTTTTAATAGAAGAGTCATCATCAATATGCTCAGATTCATAAAGCAGCTGCTCACGAGAAACTGAACCATTTTTATGTTGCAGCAACATACCCAGTATGTCATACTCCGCTGCTGTGAGTTCCAGTGATTTACCTTTAAAACGAATCTCTCTAGCTTTAGGGTCTGCTACAAAAAGTATGTCTTTTTTATCTGCTTTATCTTCTACTGCATGGGTACGTCTCAAGATAGTTTTAATACGTGTAACCAATTCACGTGGGTCATAGGGTTTTGGCATATAGTCATCTGCACCACGCTCCATGCCTATGACTTTATCAGTGATGTCATCTCTTGCAGAAGAAATAATAATAGGGATATTGCTAATATCGCGTATTTTGGGAATGACTTCTAGCCCATCTATGCCTGGCAAGGTTAAATCTAATATGATAAGATCAAAACTATGTTGCGTTAAAAGAGAAAGCCCTATGTATGGGTCTTCTGCCCCAATGACCTCCATGTCATATTTAGTAAGATAATTGCTTAAAATGAGTGCCAGTTCTGGGTCATCTTCTATAATGAGTATTTTTATGATGGTAAATCCTTTTTTTGTATAATATTTTCAGCGCTATTTTTCATTATAATCCAAATAAACTTTAGTAATAGCTATAAGAAATGAGGTTACAGCAGGTCCTAAGATCATACCCCAAAAGCCATAGGTACTCATCCCTGCAATAATAGAGAAAAATATAACAATAGAATTAATCTGTATGGTACTTTTAAGTAAATCTTTTTGTATCACTTCAATAATCATAGGTTTTATAATGGTATCTGCAACAATAGAAATCATAATCACTGAATACCCCGCAATGATAAGTGCTGTATGTGAGTCTATTTGTGTCCAAGTATACAGTGATACAGGTGCCCAAACAATAATACCCCCTACTATAGGTATCAGCGAAGCAAAACCATAAATAACCCCAAAAAGTAAGCCATTAAACCCAAAATAGCTCATAATGATGCCAAACAAAAAACCTTCAAAAATAGCAGTGACAATGATGGAATAAAAAACCACCTCCATAGTTGAAGAAACTTCTTGAAGCATTTTGCTACCTCTAGCTGGGGAAACAGGTAAAAGTGCCAAAATAGTCTCAAAGAATCGGTTTCCATAATAGTTGATGAAAAAATAAAAAACAACCACAAAAAACATATTTTTCATAAACCCCAATCCTGCACCACCTGCTACTGTTACATAAGAAGTTGATGCTTCAATATAAGAGGTAATTTTGTCATCATTCAAGTACTTTATACTTAATTCTTTTAAAAAAGGGATGTTTTCAATAAAGCCTTGAAGGGTTCGAATAGTATCTTTAATACCTGCATTATCAACTTGGGAAAGGTACCCAACCCCAATCGTTGCCAAATAGACAATAGGTGCAAAAAGAAGCAAAGTCATCAATATAGTGGTAATTGTTGCGGCGGCATGCGTAGAATTTGTGTAAGATATAATCTTCTTAGTTAAATTAAACGTTGCCATAGCCAAAAGCATAGCAACTATCCAAGAAAGCACAAAAGGTTGATACACAGAATAGGCACCTATAAGTGCCAAAAGAAACAGTGCTGTAATCATAATATTGGTTTTAGCCATTGTTTATACCTTTAGTCAAAAAGACCTTCCTTTCCGCAAAGTTTAAAATATGTATAACTTTTGGGTGTGGCAATACGCCCACGTGCTGTACGTTCTATGTACCCATTAGCTATAAGATAAGGCTCCAACACATCTTCTATCGTTCCCTCGTCTTCACTTAAGGCTGCACCTATGGTACTTAAGCCCATAGGTTTATTTTTGGCAGAAACAAGCAACTCTAAGAGTTGAATATCTTGTTCATCAAAACCAAGGTTATTTACCCCTAATTGATCAAGTGCGTATTTGGCTCGCTCAAGACTGATCTTTTTTTCGTCTAATACTTCTGCAAAATCACGCACTCTTTTTAAAAGACGTAAAGCAATACGTGGTGTACCACGGCTTCTTTTTGCCATCTCTTCAGCCGCTTCTTGAATAGCAACTTTTTCTAACTTATATGATGCCTTGGTTACAATTATAGCTAACTCTTCTGGGCTATAAAACTGCATACGAAAATGCATACCAAAACGCTCACGTAAAGGGCTTGAAAGCATTCCTGCTCTTGTAGTAGCTCCAATAAGCGTAAAACGAGGTAAGTCTATCTTCACTGTTTGTGCCGCTGGTCCAGAACCTATAATAATATCTAAACGAAAATCTTCCATAGCTGGGTAAAGTATCTCTTCAATAGCAGGGGACATTCTGTGAATTTCATCAATGAACAAAATATCACCCTCTTCTATATTGGTTAAAAGTGCCGCTAAATCTCCTGCTTTTTCTATCATGGGGGCTGCTGTGGTTTTGATGTTTGCAGACATCTCTGTAGCGATAATGTTGGCTATAGTTGTTTTTCCTAAACCTGGAGGTCCAAAAAACAAAACGTGATCCAGTGCTTCTTCTCTTTTTTTACTTGCTTCTATAAATATTTTTAAATTTTTTTTGATTTTTTCTTGCCCTATGTATTCATCCCAAGAAGAGGGACGTAGGGTAACTTCATAAGAAGCTTCTTCATCAAAACGTTCTATCT
>CAZEUM010000124.1:0-4071 GCA_964514765.1 uncultured Sulfurovum sp. | reverse complement strand
TAAGCTGATACAAGTCTTTATCATGTGAGACGATACGAACCTTTAAATCTTTAGCTCTGGCAAACTTAGTAACCGTAGCGATGATGTCATCTGCTTCATAGCCTTCACGTGTAAGGTTTGGAAAGCCCATCTGTTCTATCCATTCTATGGCAACAGGCAGTTGTTTTTTTAAATCTTCTGGTGCTTCATCACGGTTGTCTTTGTACTCTGGAAACATTTCATTACGAAATGTTTTACCTTTCGCATCTAAAGCAAAGACCAAGTAGTCTGTACTATGGTCGCGTCGCAGGGTATCTACAAGATTTACAAAACCAGTCAGTAAGCCCGTAGGAAATCCATCTGAATTTCGTAATGGTGGAAGTGCAAAATAAGAGCGAAAGAAAAATCCAAAGGTATCGATTATAGTTATAGTTTTCAATTAAATTGCCTAGTTTTTATGTATTTTAGCTTATTCTCTGTTATAAGTACTTATGTTTACTAACCCAAATTGTAGATTACACCAACACGGTATCCAGCTAAAGAAGATAGATATAATATTTCCAAGATTTCTTAAAGCACTAAAAAGTCAAGGAGAATAACATATTGACAAGTAATATCTTAACGTATAATGACTTTCTCAAAGATTTGAAAGAGCCTTTGGAGGTTAGAAAGGTGATGGTGGCTAGATATTGCGAGCTAAAAAGTATTTCAGAAGTAGTTTTAGCACTCCAAGGGTATTTCCTCTCTATGGTCAGGGCAGTTCAGGACTAGCCGTAAAACAGTACGTAAAAATGATATATTGAAGAGGATACATACCTTCAATGTTGCGCCCAAAAGTAACATATAACTAATACAATAAAAATAGCGACATTTAGCACATCCATAGATTTCTGAACACTCCTAGCTTACACCCATTATTTATCGAGTATACTCTATAATGCACCCATGATAAAAAAATACAAACTTTTTCACCCTAACTATAGACACAAAAGATAATACCTAAATGACTTACCTAGACACCCTAAAACACCCCGTCATCAGACGGATTTCTCTCATACAATTCATCTCATATTTTGGTACATGGTTCTCTCAAGTAGCTATTTTCTCTATGATAGTCTCTTTTGGGGCAGATGCAATCACTATAGCCCTTACTGCTACCATGGCGATGTTACCTGCTGTAGTACTCGCCCCCATCATTGGACTCATCATTGACCGTATAGAGTTTAAAAAACTTATGGGTATCTTGTTGATTGTTGAGTTATCTATGACTCTTGGCTTTATCTTTGTAAATTCATTAGAATATGTCTGGGTACTGATGATACTTATTTTCATCCGTTCATCTGCTGCTTCCATGCTTTTCTCAGCAGAAATGGCACTTTTCCCTAAACTAGTAAGCGGAGAGATGCTCAAAAATACCAATGAAATACACTCTGTCATTTGGTCTGTCTGTTATGCCTTAGGTATGGCTGTTGGTGGTGTAGTTACTTATTATGTTGGGTTTGATGTTGCTTTTTCTATAGATGCCTTACTCTATAGTACAGCTGTTTTACTGCTTATAGGTCTTCATATTTCCATAGAAAAAGTCACACACACAGAGTCCAATATACAGATGCTAAAAGATGGATTTAACTATCTAAAATCACGTAAAAAAATACTGCATCTCATACTCCTACATGCTGCCATAGGACTCACTTCCTTTGATGCCCTCATTACCCTACTTGCTGACTTTCAATACAATGAAATAATCGCCGTACCCCTTGCCATAGGTGCTATGAATGCAAGTAGAGCTTTAGGTTTGATTATAGGTCCTTTTTTAATAAGTAAAATCATCTCAAAAGAAAACCTGCATTACTTTTTTATGCTCCAAGGTTTAGCCGTTATGCTTTGGTCACTATTGGAATACAATTTTTACCTTGCACTTCTAGGTCTTTTTCTTACTGGTTTATTTATCACTACATTATGGTCATATACCTATCTGCTCATACAAGAAGAAACAGATGCCAAATACATGGGAAGGGTCATCTCCTACAACGACATGTTCTTCATGCTTTCTAACGTAGCCACCGCTCTTTTCATAGGCTATGCTTCAAAATGGGGACTATCTCTTGAGGGTATAACATTTGTATTGGGCCTTGGCTTCTTTGTGGTTGCAGGGTACTATGTTTGGTTTAAGAAAAATTATATAGATGTCCACTAAACAACGAATTATATGTTACAGTTGCTACCGACCTAAAACTTCATGTACCAAAATTTATATCTTTAGGTGTTTAGTCCCAAAATCTCATGGAGTCAGCTATAATTTCCTAAAAGGAGTAGATTTACCACTTGGGGGGGGTAATAGTATAGTTTACATTAGATAAAACATTTATCAGGCAAAAATTTAAAATCGGCAACTCGCATAAAATCTAAATCAGAGATATTGTCTCCTGCTCCAATGGTGAGTAGGGGTTTATGTATTTTAATGAGATACTCTACGGCAAATTTTTTATTTAAAAAATGAGGCAAGAGAGCAAAAGAGTTTCCATTTTCATAGAGATAGAAATCAGCTTCTTTGGCTAGAAAGGTTTTTAAACTTTCTCTTATTTTCTCTATCATTTTTGGGTTGTCTAAATCAAATTTATTATAAATACTAATATAATAACTATCTATAATTTTAACTTGAAGCTTTAAATCATTATCTTTAAAATATTGTGATATGTTTGTGTAGAGAATAGCTAAGGGTCTAACTTTACTATAATAATCATTCATCCTCTTTGTCCATGCTTCATCTTCTTTATTGTCTACAAGAAGAAGCCCTCCAAAATTTAGAATAACATATTTAATAGCAGGGTTTTTATAAAAAACGGTTCTTTGATAAGAGGCTAAGTTTCTAGCTGTAGTGGGGATAAAGGTCATGCCTGAATCTATAATCGTATCTATAAAGAGTTTAATACCTTCATAGAAAAAAGAGTTCTCTTCCCCTTCTTTGGTATAAGATGCGACGATAGTATTTTTGTTAAAATCGGTTTTTCTCTTGGTTTGGATTAGTGTATCGTCTATATCACTAAAAAAAAATATTCGTTTTGGCATATTAATCCTTTTGTAGATTTTTGATAATAGCAAGTGCTGTATAAGGAAGTGTTTTGTCTTCTATGATTTTGACATGCTTTTCTTTGGCAAGATGTAAGAGATGTTCTATGTCCTCACAGCCTAAGTCTTTCACTAAGATAATATAAGGAATACGTCTTAAAAGTACACGCGTACTTTCGCCAATTCCTGGTTTGATATGATTGATGTCACTAATATTATATTTTTGCATAATATTTGCTATATATGTGTCTATGCCTTCGTGCAAGTGTCTATCTTTTGTTGCTAGAGCCTTTGTATCAGGGTTTAAGTCTTTAATTATGCTCAAAATATCTTCTATAAACCATAGGCTCATATCACTTTTTTTATAATTAGGATAATATTTACAGCCGTGAAAATCCCCTTTTTGAATATAGCTATCATTGAGAATACTTCTGCTAACCAAGCCCGATATAGTAGAATTTAAAGCAGAAGAGGGGATAAGATAATCATCATGCGTTACAGAAAAATCTGCCACAGCTGCTATATCTGAAATCACATAAAGCTTATCACTTATATTTTTACTATGCTTTTTGTTGAAATCTGCGATAAACTTTTTGAGTTCACGGTTAATCACCCCTTTACCTGTCCAGCCATCGATAAAAATCATTTCAGATTTAGGATAGGCTTTTGTGATATGGGCTAAAGCAATATTATCTATCTCTCTATCTCTAACAATAGAGATAGAATAGTGCTTTACTTCGCGTTTGAAAACCTCTTTTAGCACCCTTTTTAGCAAAACTCCAATAGGTGTTCCTGCACGAACTAAAGAGACTAAAACAATAGTTTCTTTTTGATTTAAATGGTAGGCAAGAGACAAAATATCTTTTGCAAAACGCACTTTGTTTAAGCCATACACTTCGTGAAATGTACGAAGATAAGCTTCTGTTGGCTCATATTCTTGGTTAATCATTTCAGAATAATGAGATTTACCTGATTGTATTAATTTCTCTTTTTCTTCTATTGAAGTAAAGTCAATATCTATGA
>CAZEUM010000123.1:0-4108 GCA_964514765.1 uncultured Sulfurovum sp. | reverse complement strand
CCTATTGTAGGGCTTTTAGGATTTTTTTGTGCTGTGGATAGGTGAAGTCGGGAAAAAGTGGAAGTCTGGAGAATTAGATAAAGAGGCTATAAGGAGTGGAGTTTCTAAAAAACCTGAATAGAAATTAAAAAATAGTTAGAAGAAATGTTGAAATGGTTTTAAACCATTTCAACACCTTTTTCACCTTTTACTAAGGCACCAATCACATAGCCATCGGTATTTGTAAGTACTCTGTCAACATCTTCAGCTTCAACCACCCATACCATACCTACACCCATATTAAAGGTTCTGAACATCTCTTCTTCGTCCACATATTGAGCCATAAATTCAAAGATAGGTAATACCCTAATTGAATCTTTATTTACTATGGCTCTCATGCCCCTTGGAAGTACTCTAGGGAGGTTTTCTACAATTCCCCCACCTGTGATGTGCGCTAAGGCTTTTACCTGCTCTTTATTGGCTTTATAGTCTTTGACATAAATACGTGTAGGTTCAAGCAAGGTATCTAGCAAAGGTTTGCCTTCAAAGTCAGTGTCCAAATCCATACCTAAAGTGTCAAAAAATATTTTTCTTACAAGTGAATATCCATTTGAATGTATGCCAGAACTTGGCATTGCAATGAGGACTTGTCCCTCTTTTACATTTGCAACCATGTCCATCTGCGAGCGTTCAGCAATACCCACTGCAAAACCTGCAAGGTCAAAGTCATCATCCGAGTACATACCTGGCATCTCTGCTGTCTCTCCGCCTACAAGGGCACATTCACTTCTTCTACAACCCTCTGCTATGCCTGCTACTACATCTTTTGCATTCTCAGGAAGAAGTTTACCTGTTGCGTAATAGTCAAGAAAAAACATTGGTGTACCATTGTTACAAATTAAGTCATTGACACACATTGCTACCAAATCAATACCGACCGTATCAAGTTTTCCACTGTCGATGGCAATACGAAGTTTCGTACCTACCCCATCGGTTGCAGATAAAATAACTGGTTCTTTATAGCCTGTTGGTAATGCGTATGCACCTGCAAAAGACCCTATACCTCCGATAACATTTTTATCGAATGTTGATTTTACATCTGCCTTAATGGCTTCTACAAATTGATTTCCAGCGTCTATATCGACACCTGCATCTTTATATGATATATTTGACATTAGTTTGTATCCTTAGTATATTAATAATGCACAAAATGAACACAATCCATTTTTGCTACGCTAACGCTAAATTCCCTCTAGCAGGGTACTCACGTGACTAGTCTCTTTTACTTGTTCTCATCACAAGAGGGGAAAACCTTCTTAAGTGCAATAAGCCCAGGACACCATCCTGTTAAACCTGCAATTGCAAGCATCACCATCATGCCAAACTGTAAAAGAAAGGCTACTTGTAGCATCAAAGTATCACCACCCATACCCATACCTGCCATACCTAGAACAAAGCCTAAAATACTTGCTTGTATAAGACGTTGTATTTTTTCTGCACACATCTAAAATCCTTTTATAAGTCTAAAAATTACGCGTATTGTAGCTAAAATACATATGATTATGAGTTAAGCTTACGTCCTAATTTCTCTTCTACTGCATTTACTTTATTAGCAAGTCTACCTACTGGACCCTCACGCCAATCAATTTTAATGGAACTATACACACGTCCACAATCTTTTTGCAGTTCCTCATACGCTTCATTGATGACAGCCAATACCTCTACTACCGTCTCGCCCTCTATAATAGTTCCCATAGGTGTAAGCTGATATGCTAAGCCACTTTTATCAACTATATCTAATACACGTGCTACGAAGGCACTTTTACTTTGTGTTGCCTCTGTTGGAAACATAGAGAATTCTACTAATGCTGACATTTTTAATCCTTTGATAATTTTCAAGTATAATACCTTATGAATAATGAAACTATGATAATCATCGGGGCAGGTGCTGCTGGACTTATGGCAGCAATTGTCTCGGCAAGAGCAGGGCAGGCAGTTGTACTACTTGAACAAAACAACAAAATAGCTAAAAAAATACTTGTCTCTGGTAACGGAAAATGCAACATTGGAAATAAACACATAGACCCTCATCGTTTCCATTCACAAAACCCTCCATTTATAAAAGAGGTCTTAAAAGGGTATGACTTTGAAGTGGTAAAAAAGTTTTTCACATCCATAGGGCTAGAGCTAGTGGAGGGCAAAGAGGGCAAGATGTTTCCTATGTCTTTACAGGCTTCTAGCGTGGTTGAACTTTTAGAGTATGAAGCCTTGAGGGTGGGGGTGCAAATACTTTGTGACTGTGCTGTGACAGGTATTGACAAAAACGATAATGTCTTTACGCTTGCGACAACACAAGGTGACAAAAAATGTCAACAGCTTGTCATAGCCTCTGGTTCACCTGCTGCGCCACACCTTGGTGGCTCTAATGCAGGCTACGCTTTTGCTAGAAAGATGGGACACTCTCTCATACCTAGACACCCAAGTTTAGTACAACTCTGCTCAGATGAGACATGGGTGAAAAGCTGTGCAGGTGCAAAAGTAGCAGGACTAGCTAAACTCTATGTAAACGGTGAATACATTACAGAAAAAAAGGGAGACCTACTCTTCACAAACTATGGCATATCTGGGCTTGCCATACTAGGCCTAAGTCGTGAAGTAAGCACAAGACTAGCTAGCTTTGACTACTGCGAACTTAGACTTGACCTCATGCCTGAACTAAGTAAAGAAAAGCTCACGAACCTACTACTAAATAGAGTAAAACAAAACAGTGAAAAACCTTTAACATTGTGGCTACAAGGAGTCATAAACAAAAAGCTCATACCCATCATACTAGAGCAATCCAAATGTAAAGTACTCACAGAAGATGCCCTAAATAGAAAAGAGATAAACAAACTTGTACACGCCATAAAAAACCTCAAACTTTCTATTAGCGATACCAAAGGTTTTCAAGGTGCAGAAGTTGCTACAGGAGGTATAGACACCCGCGAAATAAATCCTAAAAACATGCAGTCAAAACTTGTACCTAACTTATATTTTGCAGGAGAAATCCTTGATGTAGATGGAGATAGAGGAGGGTTTAATTTTCACTTTGCTTGGGTAACGGGGTTGAGGGTTGGGAAGAAGTGCACATTAAACTAGTCTTTTAGTTTGCTGTAAACTTGATTGAAAGGGGTGTAGGGTGTTATACCCTCACAACACCCTACGAATTACTTCGAGTTTTTCTTGTCTCTTGCTTGTCTTTTTCTAACGTTTGCGTCAAGTGATCTCTTACGAATTCTCACAGAAAGAGGTGTAATTTCAATAAGCTCATCTTCTTCTATCCATTCCATGGCAGACTCTAGTGTGATTTTTCTAGGCGTTACAAGTTTTACTGCATCATCTGTACCAGATGTTCTCATGTTTGTAAGCGCTTTACCTTTAAGTGGGTTCACGTCAAGATCTCCAGGACGGGCAGACTCACCTATGACCATACCTGAGTACACTTTTTCTTGTGCAGAAATAAACATGGTACCGCGTGCTTGAAGGTTGAAGATGGAGAAGGCTACTGCTTCACCATCGTCCATAGACACAAGTGCACCAGGTGTTCTGCTCACAACTGTTCCTGTGTATGCTCTGTATTCTAGGTATGAGTGGTTCATGATACCTTCACCTTTGGTATCAGTTAAGAATTCATTTCTAAACCCAATGAGTCCACGTGCAGGGATTTCAAACTCTAGTCTTACTGTACCATCAGGCATAGGTGTAAGTGAAGTCATGTTTGCTTTTCTTTTGCCTAGTTTTTCTATGGCAACACCTTGAAACTCTTCAGGAACATCTACAACAAGGTGCTCAAATGGCTCCATTTTTACACCATTTTCTTCTTTAGTAACAACTTCTGGACGTGCAAGCATAAACTCAAATCCTTCACGTCTCATGTTCTCTGCTAAAATACCAATTTGAAGTTCACCACGACCTGAAACTTTGAAAGATGCATCTCCGAGAGGTTCCATACGCATTGCGATATTTGTTTCCATCTCTTTTTCAAGTCTTTCAGAAATTTTATTAGAAGTAACGTGTTTACCCTCTTGTCCAGCTAAAGGTCCATTGTTTACAGACATAATAACCGAAAGTGTAGGCTCTTCAACATGCA
>CAZEUM010000122.1:0-4120 GCA_964514765.1 uncultured Sulfurovum sp. | reverse complement strand
CTACTGTGGAATAAGACCCAAAAGGCATATCTAGTACAATAAGTGGAAGTTTTGCGCCATTACAAACAGCCTGCGTATGGTAAATCATCTGATCCATCGTTGCAGAGAGGGTGTCTTCTTTTCCTAAAAAACTCATATTAAGACTGTCACCTACCAGTATCATCTCTACTTCGCCATCAAAAAGACCTGCGAATAGTGAGTCATAAGCTGTCACCATAGTAATAGGCTCTTTGCCTTTCATCTTCGCAATTGTGCTTAAGATTACTTTTTTTTCTATCTTTGGGGTATGAATACTCATAAAATTTCTCTACTTATCCTATAATTTTACTCATTTTATCATATAATGTTAAAAATTATCACAAAAAGAGTCTTATTTGAAAAAATTAGTCGCATATATTACCACAGGTTTCCCCTCATTAGAATTTACAGTAGATGCTGCCTTGGCTTTGGCTGAAGCTGGTGCAGATACACTAGAACTAGGCATGCCTTTTTCAGACCCCGTTGCAGATGGTCTTATCATAGAAAAAGCAAACTTAAAAGCCTTGCAAAATGGCTTTAAACTTGAACATCTTTTTGAAGCTTCAGCAAAAATTACGCCACATATTGACACTTTATGGATGGGTTATTTTAATCTTTTTTATCATAAAGGCATGGGAAACTTTGTCTCTATTGCCAAAGAAGTAGGTGTTAATGGTTTTATCATTCCAGACCTTCCATTAGAAGAAGCCAGACCTTACAAACCCATGGTTGAGGCAGCAGGGCTTAACCTTATAGACTTCATTGCACCCACAGACTCTGAGGAACGCATCAAAGAGATAGTCACAGATTCTAAGAAGTTCATCTACCTTGTAGCCTATGCAGGCATCACAGGAGCTGGAAAATCTGAAGACCTACAGCCCATAATAACAAACATCAAGAAGTACTCTTATGCCCCTATTTATGTAGGCTTTGGCGTAGACCAACATACCGCAAAAGAGAAAGTTCAAGGGGTTGATGGTGTCATTGTGGGTTCTGCTTTTGTAAAAGTCTTACTAGATGAAAGTCTAAGTAATATACAAAAGATTAAAAAAATATCCCAAATTTCTAGAGAAATAAAAGATAAGATAAACAACTAAAATTAATAGATTGTTATAATTGAGAATCTTATTAACTAATTTGGAGTATAATACTCCTAATTAACATAAGGCACAAATACATGGAACACTTTATTTGGAATGTCAATCCCAACATTTTGGAGTTAGGCTCCTTACAACTACGTTGGTATGGGCTACTTTTTGTAGGCTCTTTTTTTCTAGGATTTATGATACTTCAATGGATTTACAAACGTGAAAACCGAGACCCAGCTGTGCTAGACAGCCTGCTCATTTATGTGATAGTTGGTGCTGTGCTTGGGGCAAGACTGATGCACTGTTTGGCATATGAACCAGCGTTTTATTTGGCAAACCCTTTAGAAATACTTAAAGTATGGAAAGGTGGACTTGCCTCTCACGGTGGCTTATTGGGTGTACTTTTAGCACTTTATGTTTTTACAAAACGCTATAACGAATCATATTTTTGGCTTATTTCAAGAATAGCCATACCAGGAGCACTTACTGCTGCCTTTGTACGTTTTGGTAACCTTTTTAACTCTGAAATATTAGGTTTACCTTCTGATAAACCATGGGCAATTATCTTTTCAAGGGTCGATATGATTCCCCGTCACCCCGTGCAACTTTATGAAGCATTCTCTTACCTACTTCTTGTAGTTATTTTGTTCACTATTTACCGTAAAAGTAGCCCTTTATTTGCTACAAAAATACTCCCTGGAGTCTTCTTGACTTATATGTTTATTGCACGCTTTATGCTTGAATACACAAAAACTCGTCAAGCTGACTATGCTACAGCATTTCCTTTTACTACAGGTCAACTGTTAAGCATACCTTTTATTATAGTTGGTATATTATGGATAATATGGGCAATAAAAAATAGAAAAAAGGCATAAAATGACCAAAGTCATGATAGAAAAATACGCACTAGGTATAGATATTGGTTCCACTACAGTCAAATACGTGCTCTGTAATGAGCATTTTCATATTGTAGCAAAAGAATATACAGCACATGATACTAAACAGGCACCTACACTTTTACGCCTTTTAGAAGCACTTTCAAACACGCACCCAGACTTTTATAACAAAATTGACAAAGTCTACATTACAGGTTCAGGTGCTTCACGTATTGCACCTACCATCAATGCACGTTTTGTTCAAGAAGTAAATGCTGTAGTCTTGGCTGTTGAACATAATCATCCAGATGTTAGAGCTGTCGTAGAGTTAGGTGGACAAGATGCAAAAATAATCCATTTCAAACAAAGTGAAGATGGTAAGAAGTCGGTGCTTACTTCCATGAATGACAAGTGTGCTTCAGGCACAGGTGCAACTATAGAAAAATGTACCATGAAAGTAGGCATGGAAGCCGAAGATGTACAAAAACTCACTTTCCAAACGGACAAGCTCCATCATGTTGCTGCTAAGTGTGGTGTATTTGCAGAGACTGACATTGTAAACCTTGTAAAAACCTCTGTTCCCTCTGATGAGATTATGAACTCTTTAGCTGACGCCATTGTTATGCAAAATCTCACTGTACTAACAAGAGGGAACACTCTGATGCCAAATGTCTTGCTTTTAGGTGGTCCTAATACCTATTTACCATTCTTGCAAGAGTGCTGGCGTATGCGTATTTCTGAGATTTGGGATGAACGAGGTGTAGCGTATGACAAAGAGAAAATAAACGAATTAGTATCTGTCCCCGATAATTCCCAGTATTATGCCGCTTTGGGTGCAGTCATTTTTGGTGAAGGAGAAGCCAGTAACGACAAACCTTTTGCTGGTATTATACAACTAAAAACCATGGTTGACACAGGTGGTACAACAGAAAATGACAATAATGATAGCCCTCTCATTGCTTCACAAGAAGAACTTAAAGCCTTTCAAAAAGACTATGCTATTAAAACATTTAACCCTCCTGTACTTACAGAAAAGACCCCCTGTTACTTGGGCATAGATGGTGGTTCTACTTCCTCAAAGGCAGTACTCTGTGATGAAAAAGGAGAATTACTTTTAAAGGTCTATCAACTTTCAAAAGGAAACCCCATAGAAGATACTTTGGAGTTACTAGAAAAGATACAAGAACAAGACCCTCATGGCTACTATGATGTCAGAGGCTTAGGTGTCACAGGGTACGCAGCAGAAGTTTTAGGTGGTGCACTCAATGCTGATGCAAACATCATCGAGACCATTGCTCATATGAAATCTGCACAAAAGGCATTTGGAGAGAGTATTAACGTTATTTGTGACATTGGTGGGCAAGACATTAAAGTATTGTTTATGGAAAATGGAATGATGAAAAACTTCCGTCTTTCAAACCAATGCTCCGCAGGTAATGGTACCCTACTTCAGTCTATGGCAAAACAATTTGGCGTAGCTGTAGAAGGCTTTGCTGATGTTGCTTTTGCCGCTAAGAAAGCCCCTATGTTTAACTATGGTTGTGCAGTGTTTTTAGACACAGACCGAGTAAATTTTCAAAAAGAAGGCTACAGCAAAGAAGAACTTTTTGCAGGTATTTCTAAAGTATTGCCTAAAAATGTATGGCAATATGTGGTACAAGCGCCTAACTTGGCAGCTTTTGGAGACCATTTTGTACTCCAAGGTGGCACACAATACAATCAAGCAGCCCTTAAAGCACAGGTAGATTACATAAAAGACAAAGTGCCTCATGCTAGAGTAGATGTACACCCACATCCAGGGGAAGCAGGTGCTTATGGAGCAGCCATAGAAGCTAAAGATATTGTCCTTAAACGAGGGTACGCAACTTTTGTAGGACTTGAAGAAGCTTTGCAGATGACTTACACTTCCCGAACCGATGAGAGTACACGTTGTCACTTTTGTAGCATTAACTGCTCACGGACCTTTATTGACACGCAAACACCTTCTTCTGGTACGGTACGATACATTGCAGGTTTTTCTTGTGAAGAAGGTACAGTTGAGTCACACGAAGCACTTAAAATACTTAAAAATTCCAGAAAAGACCTACAAAAAAATACACCAAATTTAGTTAAAAAAGAGTCTATGTCTCTTTTTGCACC
>CAZEUM010000121.1:0-4162 GCA_964514765.1 uncultured Sulfurovum sp. | reverse complement strand
CAATAAGATAATTAAGTATAGCAACACGTAGGCTAGCTATGTGCATATCTCCAGTGGGAGAGGGGGCAAATCTAAGCATGTATCTTACTCCTAAGGTTATTAGAATTTATTGATGATATTATAGGGTTTTTTACTGAAAGGTAATAATATTTCTAGCTATAAAGTCAATATCTTTTGCAACAACACATCTTCTACAAGACTTTAGCATAAATATATGAGCATCATAGGGTATTTACACTATACTATAACACAGAATATATTCTGTAAAATGGTCTAAAGGATTTAAGATGACTGCCTATGCTAGCAATGAACTTATCTTTTCTTCTGAGTTTGTAAAGAAAGACTTACAGCATACTTTGAGGGTATGGATGAACTTGATGTGATGATAGACGAGATAGAACATGCACATCGTAATTTGATATTTAAGGGCTATGTTGTTCCTTATTATATAGATAAACGTAATTATAAAGAGGGTATGTAGATGAGCATTAAACAAGCCCTTATTTGGGGGAGTACAGAACTTAAATATACGTGTGAACGACCTCAGTATGAAGCAGAATTACTTTTGGCACATACTCTCCAAAAAGACCGTATTTACCTTATAGTACATGACAATGACACAGTAGATATTAAAGAATATGAAAAACTAATAGCCAGAAGAAAAAAGAACGAACCTTACGAATATATCGTGGGAGAAGCCAGTTTTTATGACATATACTTAAAAGTAGAAGTGGGTGTACTCATCCCTAGACCTGAGACAGAGATACTCATAGACTTGGTAGCAAACATCATCGAAAAAAAGAACATCACGCATATTGCAGAGATTGGGGTAGGGTCTGCTGCTATTTCTGTGGTATTGGCTAGGAAGTTCCCCTCACTAAAGATTATTGCTACAGATATATGTGATACCCCACTTAAGGTAGCACAGTTAAATATTAATAAATATGAAGTTGAAAAACAGATAGAATTACGCAAGTCAAATCTCATAGATGAAGTGAGTGAGTCTGTGCAGTTGGTAGTTTCTAACCCTCCTTACATTGCTGAAGACTTTTTGTTGGAGTCTAATGTTATAGACCATGAACCCAAAGAGGCTTTGTTTGGTGGGAAGGTTGGAGATAAACTTCTGAAACAAATCATCCTAGATGTGAAAGCCAAAGGTGTGAAATGGCTAGCTTGTGAGATGGGTTACGACCATAAAGAACCTATACAAGCTTTTATTAATGAACTTGGAGTAAAATCCATACAGTTTTACAAAGATTTAGCAGGCTTCGATAGAGGCTTTGTGATTGAATTTGATATATAAATATGTAATTTTGCCAATAAAGCTGTGACCCTACATCTTAGTTGGTGTGGCAGGGCAGTTTAGAAATAAAGGATTAACAAATGAACAAATATTTTAGAATGACAACTATGGCATACCTTATGTTCTTGTCATCAGTACTAGGTATGATGCTTTACGCTGGCATAGTTGTCACGTCTGTAATCTTTAACACGCACTTGTATGTGGGAGCAGAACTTTTAACACAGTTCCAAGAGGGTCAAATTATGACAGAGAGTTTTTTGCGTTTATCTTATGTAGTCAACCTACTTATAGTGTTTGTGGTATTTTATGAAGGCTATAAGTTTAAAAAGTTTGAACGTGACACAGTAAGTAAAGTGGCTACATTTTTTGTTTTGGCTACAGGGCTTTTATTTTCTCAGTATTACATACCAGATATTATTGCCATGCAAACTCAAGGTGAAGCAATGACGCAATCTACAGCTTTTTTAAATACACATAAAGGCTCAGAACTCAATTTTAAAATTTTTGCTTTCTTCTTACTTGTTTTGATTATTCAAAATATGCGTAAAGCGTGCAAATAGAAGTTTAGGGAAGTGAGTAACGAGCACTTGATGCATCCTTTTAAGCCCATAATGTTTAAAGATACACAGATTCTAATTTTGGGGTCATTTCCTAGCATTAAGTCCTTTGAAAATGATTTTTATTATGCACATCCTCGTAATCAATTTTGGAAAATTATGCAAGAGGTGACAAGCTACCCTGTTAATAACCGTGACCAAAAGATTTGGCTACTTAAAGAGTGCAAGTTGGGGCTTTGGGATATGATACGTTCTTGCCAGAGAGAGAACTCACTTGACAGTTCTTTAGAGAGTGAAGAGGTCAATGATATAGCAGGTTTTTTAGAAGCATATCCAAGCATACAAAAATTAGCATTTACAGGTAAAAAAGCAGAAACACTTTTTAACATACACTTTTCACATTTAGATATGGAAACAGTGTATCTACCTTCTCCTTCTGCTGCATATGCAAAAATGTCTTTGGCAAATAAAGTAAATATATATAAGGAGCAATTGCCATGTCAGTTTGGGCTATAGGAGATATCCAAGGTTGCTATGGCTCTTTTATGGAACTTCTTAAAAAGATAGAATTTAATCCTAAAAATGACAGGTTATGGATAGCAGGAGATTTGGTAAATAGAGGTGAAGGTTCTTTGGAAACGCTAGAATACCTCTATGGCATCAAAGAGAGTGTCGATATCATCTTGGGTAATCATGACATTACCCTTATAGAAGCATATTATGGCATTAAAAAGTCTAATCCTACCATAGATCCCATACTTAAGTCACCTCATGCAAAAATACTCATAGATTGGCTACGAGGACAAAATTTTTTACATGTGGACTATCAATTGGGTTATTGTATGGCTCATGCAGGTATATCTCCAGAGTTTGATTTAGGTATGGCACTTAGGTATGCCAAACGTATAGAAGAAAAATTACAAAAAGATACGGCAGCAACATGGCTTAAATCGATGCTTAAAGAAGGTGTAGATAGATTTAATAGAAAGGCAAGTTTTATTGATATTGATAAATATATAATATCATCTTTTACACGTATGCGTTACTGTTATGGAGATTACCGCTTAGACTTTAAGCAAAAAGGTACACCGACAGATAATTTAAGAGCTAAAGGGCTTAAGCCTTGGTTTGAATGTGTAAATAGAAAAGAGATAGACCTCAAAATTATCTTTGGGCACTGGTCAACATTAGGGTTCTATCATGATGAAAATGTATTATCTTTAGATACTGGATGCTTATGGGGTGGTAAATTGACTGCTGCTCGGATAGATAGTAAAGAAATAGAAATTGTGCAGGTGGAGTGTGGAAAATAAGATGATTGTATGTAAATTATTTGTTCTAAAATAGATATAAAGCCTTATTAAGCCATTAATCTATTTTAGCTATGATACTTTAATTAATTTTTAGGAAATATTATGGATTTTGGCTCTTTAGAAACGTGGGGTTATTTGGCTATTGCCTTTTTTGCTTTTGGTGGTTCTTTGTTTATTGTAGCAGCTGCAGGTGTGTTTTCTTTTATGGGAAAAATGGACTTGACCACAGCTATGACTATAGCCATTGTGTCTAATTATTTAGGGGATATGTTTCTATTTTATTTAGGAAAGTACCAGAAAAAAGAGATACAGCCTTACTTTGCCAAACATAAACGTAAAATTGCACTTGCAACGTTAATTATGCGTAAGTATGGGATAGCTGCTATCTTTATACAGAAGTTTCTTTATGGCATTAAAACACTTGTTCCACTTTCTATGGCACTTTCTAAGTATGACTTTAAGAAATTTGGCTTTTATAATATTTTTGCATCTATTGTATTTGTACTCACCATAGGCCTATCTGCTTACTATTCTTCAGAATTTATTATCTCTGTATTTGCCTATATAAAAATCAATCCATGGATTGCACCAGTCATTCTTTTTAGTATTATTGCTACAGTATGGTTTGTGATGGAAAATATGACTAAGAAAAAAAAGAAGTAATTTAATTATTGCTACCAATATGTGGGTAATTGATAGCTTAAAGAGTCGTAAATATGGGGTTTATGAGCTTAACTTAATGGTATTGTTGTTTTTTTGTTTTATAAATTTCTCAATACGTCTAATGCCTTCACGTATTGTTGTGATGTCTGTAGCAAAAGAAAATCTAAAGTAACCCTCTGAACCAAAGCCTATACCAGGGACGACGGCAACACCAGTAGCTTGAAGTAATTCTTTACAAAATGCTATAGAGTCGTTGGATACATCTTTAATATTTACAAAAAGGTAAAAAGCGCCTTGTGGTTTTAACACAGAAAGACCATCTACTT